>NZ_JACAPZ010000049.1:0-199064 GCF_013385475.1 Pseudomonas sp. G5001 | reverse complement strand
TACTAACTCCTTCTGGGCTTCGATGATCTGAAGCCACTCGCTGTCGAAACCTACATAACTCTTTGTTTACCAAGGAGTTTTCCGTTTCGACTGCGCCGGAAGTGGGGCGAATTATAGACTTCCAGAATCTGCCGTCAAGGGTTAATTACGCTTTTGTTGCAGAAGATGGTTTTTTAGCAATAAGACGGGGAATTCGGCGCATCACCGGCGGTATACGCAGGACCAGAAACAGCGCCCCTATAGATGCATAGATAGCCCACTCCTTGAGATCTGCCCGCACGATCCACAGCATATGCAGCAAACCAAGCCCGAGAATCACGTAAACCAAACGATGCAGTTTCTTCCAGCGCACACCAAGGCGACGCTGGCTGTATCGGTTGGAGGTGACTGCCAGCACCAATAGAGAAAGGAATCCCAAGGTACCCACAATAATGTAAGGCCGCTTCCGTAGCTCAACCCCCAACTGCGACCAATCCAACCCAAGGATAAACACGCAGTAAGCAGCAAGATGCAAAACCACATAGGCAAAGCACCACAATCCCAGTTGCCGTCGCACGGCGATCCACCCCGCCCAACCACTGAGCTTCTGCAACGGTGTCATACCCAGGGTTATTAACAACAGAATCAAGGTGCCAAGCCCGAGCCGATCCATCAGCACCTTGCCCGGGTCAGGTCCCAGCGCAAAGCTCCAGGCCTCGTACAGCCAGAACAGCGGCCACACCGCCGCTGCTATAAAGACGCCGATGCGCCAGATCGGATAGCGCATCAATAGTTCTTCCGCAGATCGAGGCCCGTATAAAGAGAAGCGACTTCATCGGCGTAGCCGTTGAACATTTGTGTCTCACGCACATTGGGACTGAACAGCCCGCTGGGCAACCGCCGCTCCCGCGCCTGGGTCCAACGCGGATGGTCGACGGTAGGATTCACATTTGCGTAAAACCCATACTCACTCGCGGCAATACTTTGCCAGGTGGTTTTCGGCTGCTCGCTGACCAGGCTGATGCGCACGATCGACTTGACGCTCTTGAATCCGTACTTCCACGGCACCACCAACCGCAACGGCGCGCCGTTCTGGTTCGGCAGCTCCCGCCCATACATGCCCACCGCAAGGATCGCCAGGGGATTCATCGCCTCATCCAATCGCAGCCCTTCTACATAAGGCCAGTCGATCAAGGCGAAGTTGGACCGCTGCCCCGGCATGCTCTTGGGGTCCTGCAGGGTTTCAAAACGAATGTACTTGGCGTTCGAGGTCGGCTCGACGTGCTTGAGCAGTTCCGATATAGGGAACCCTATCCACGGAATGACCATCGACCAGGCCTCTACACAGCGCAGTCGATAGATTCGCTCTTCCAACTGATAGGGCTTCATGAAGTCTTCAAGCGCATAGCGCCCAGGTTTGGCGACCTCACCATCTATCACCACACTCCACGGCTCAGTCTTCAGAGACCCGGCATTGGCTGCAGGGTCGCCCTTATCCGTACCGAACTCATAGAAGTTGTTGTAGTGGGTTGCGTCCTTGAAAGGGGTGATGGCCTCGTCCTTGACGGTAATCGCCTGCCATTTGGTACCCGGGAGCTTTTCGGCAAACCAGCCAGGTGCATTGCCCGGCTCGACATCGGCATAACGTGCCGCATCATCCGCACTGGCCCAACGCGGCAGGCTGCTGGCAGCCAGGCCGGCAAGCGCACCACCGAGCAAGCTGCGGCGAGAGAAATAGAGGGATTCAGGCGTGACGTCCGATTCTTGGCAATCAGACGCTTTGGGAAACTTGATTAACATGGCAACTCCGCAGCTTTGGAGGACAGATGCACCAATAGACTGCGGAGTATGGGGGAAATTACATTAAGGCAACGTTTTGCGCTGACGAAGATGCAGAAGGTACTGCACCGGGCCGGACGCGGCATACACAAGGAAAGCCAGCAGCAGGATTCGTGGCGGATCACTGAAGACCACGGCAAACACCAGCACCACTGCCAGGATAGCCACAAACGGCACACGCCCTTTGAGATCCAGCTCCTTGAAGCTGTTGTACTTGATATTGCTGACCATCAGCATGCCGGCCGCCGCAACCATCAAGGCCACCAGGAACGACATCTTGGAACCCTGGATACCGTAGTCGCTGAATGCCCAGACAATACCGGCTACCACACCCGCCGCAGCCGGACTGGCCAGGCCAATGAAGTAGCGCTTGTCGGCAGTCCCCACCTGGGTATTAAAGCGCGCCAGACGCAATGCCGCGCCCGCCACATAGATGAAGGCAACCATCCAGCCAACCTTGCCCATATCACCCAGCGCCCAGGCAAATGCGAGCAACGCCGGCGCCACACCGAAGGCAACCATGTCCGACAGCGAGTCATACTCGGCGCCAAAGGCACTCTGGGTGTTGGTCATCCGCGCAACCCGGCCATCCAGGCCATCAAGGACCATGGCGACGAAGATCGCTATCGCGGCAAAACCAAAGTACTTGCTGGCCCCGGCCGCATCGCCGGCCGCCAACGCACTCTGGGCACTCATGGAATTGATGATGGAGTAGAACCCCGCGAACAGGTTCGCAGTGGTGAACAGATTGGGCAGAAGATAGATGCCACGATGCCGGACTTTACGGCCTTCAGCATCGTGCCCTTCTTCGACATGTTCATCGATCGGTAGCAGGCTTTCGGCGTCAGAGGCCTGGTTTGGCTCTTCGGGACGTTCGCTCATGGACTTTACCTTGCAACGGTGTGAAAAATTTCGACAGAAACTTGCGGCGAGTGTTCGCCCGCAAACGATGCAGCTTTATACCAGAACCTGCCCCGCAAACGAAAAAACGCGGCCTAAGCCGCGTTTTCCCTTGATCCGTACGACTTAGTTTTTGGCTTTGTCGACGATCTTGTTGGCACCGATCCACGGCATCATGGAGCGCAGTTGCTCGCCGATGATCTCGATACCGTGAGCGGCGTTGTTACGACGCTTGGCGGTCATCGAAGGGTAGCCGGTTGCACCTTCGCTGATGAACATTTTGGCGTATTCGCCGTCCTGAATACGTTTCAGGGCGTTGCGCATGGCCTGACGGGACTCGGCGTTGATCACTTCCGGGCCAGTCACGTACTCGCCGTATTCGGCGTTGTTGGAGATCGAGTAGTTCATGTTGGCGATACCGCCTTCGTACATGAGGTCAACGATCAGCTTCAGTTCGTGCAGGCATTCGAAGTAGGCCATTTCTGGCGCGTAGCCAGCTTCAACCAGGGTTTCGAAACCGGCTTTGACCAGCTCAACGGTACCGCCGCACAGAACGGCTTGTTCGCCGAACAGGTCGGTTTCAGTCTCGTCCTTGAAGGTGGTTTCGATGATGCCGGTACGACCGCCACCCACGCCAGCAGCGTAGGACAGTGCGACGTTCTTGGCGTTGCCCGAGGCGTCCTGGTAGATCGCGATCAGGTCAGGGATACCGCCGCCTTTGACGAACTCGGAGCGCACGGTGTGGCCCGGTGCTTTCGGCGCGATCATGATCACGTCGAGGTCGGCGCGCGGCACAACCTGGTTGTAGTGGATCGCGAAGCCGTGGGAGAAGGCCAGGGTGGCGCCCTTCTTGATGTTCGGCTCGATTTCGTTCTTGTACAGCGCGGACTGGAACTCGTCCGGGGTCAGGATCATGACCAGGTCGGCAGCAGCAACAGCAGAAGCAACGTCAGTCACTTTCAGGCCGTGGGCTTCAGCCTTGGCAACAGTGGCCGAGCCTTTGCGCAGGCCAACGGTCACGTCAACGCCGGAATCTTTCAGGTTGCACGCTTGGGCGTGGCCCTGGGAACCGTAGCCGATGATGGCGACTTTTTTGCCCTGGATGATCGACAGGTCACAATCTTTATCGTAATAAACTTTCATGAGGTTCCTCTATATATCCAGGCCGTTTAAGGCCATTCGCTAAATTTGAGTTAGATGCTGAGTACTTTGTCGCCACGAGCAATCCCGGTGACGCCACTGCGTACAGTTTCCAGAATCGAGGCCGTCCCGATCGACTGGATGAAGCTGTCCAGCTTGTCGCTTGTACCGGTCAGTTGAACGGTATAAACGCTGGCGCTCACATCGACGATCTGCCCGCGATAAATGTCGGTAGTGCGCTTGATCTCGGCCCGTTGTGCACCCGTAGCCTTGACCTTGACCAGCATCAGCTCACGCTCGATGTGGGCACTTTCCGACAAGTCGACCAGCTTGACCACTTCGATCAGCTTGTTGAGGTTCTTGGTGATCTGCTCGATCACCTCATCATGGCCAACGGTGGTCAGCGTCAGACGCGACAAGGTCGGGTCTTCGGTCGGCGCCACGGTCAGGCTTTCGATGTTGTAGTTGCGTTGCGAAAACAGTCCGACCACACGTGACAGAGCGCCCGGTTCGTTCTCCAGAAGCAGGGAGATAATGTGCCGCATGATTAGGTACGCTCCGTCTTGTTCAGCCACATATCGCGCATGGAGCCGTCTTTGATCTGCATCGGGTAGACGTGCTCGCTGGTGTCGACCTGAATATCGAGGAACACCAGGCGGTCCTTCATGGCGAACGCCTCTTCCATCATCGGCTTCAAATCCTTCAGATCGGTGATGCGCATGCCGACATGGCCATAGGCTTCAACCAATTTGACGAAGTCAGGCAGAGACTCCATGTAGGAATGGGAGTGACGGCTGCCGTAGCTCATGTCCTGCCACTGGCGAACCATGCCCAGTACACCGTTGTTCAGGCAGACGATCTTCACCGGCAAGCCATATTGCAGGCAGGTCGACAGTTCCTGGATGTTCATCTGGATACTGCCTTCGCCGGTGACGCACGCAACGTCAGTATCCGGAAAGCTCAGCTTCACACCCATGGCCGCAGGGAAACCAAAGCCCATCGTGCCCAGGCCACCGGAGTTGATCCAGCGGTTAGGCTTGTCGAACTTGTAGTACTGCGCCGCGAACATCTGGTGCTGGCCCACATCGGAGGTCACAAAGGCATCGCCCTTGGTCACTTCGCACAGGGTTTCGATCACGGTCTGTGGCTTGATGACGCTGCCATCACCCTTGTCGTAAGGGAACAGGCCGCGATCACCGCGCCACTCGTCGATCTGCTTCCACCAGCTGGCAACGGAATCCTTGTTCGGGGCTTCGCCGATTTCCTTCAGCGCAGCGACCATTTCGGTCAGCACGCTTTCCACAGGACCAACGATAGGCACGTCGGCCTTGATGGTCTTGGAGATGGATGCCGGGTCGATATCGATGTGGATGATCTTGGCATTCGGGCAGAACTTGCTCGCGCCATTGATCACCCGGTCATCGAACCGCGCACCGACGGCGAGGATCACGTCAGCATGGTGCATGGCCAGGTTGGCGGTGTAGCTGCCGTGCATGCCGAGCATGCCGACGAACTGACGGTCCGAACCCGGGAACGCGCCAAGGCCCATCAAGGTGTTGGTGACTGGCAGGTTGAGCAGCTTCGCCAGTTCGGTCAGCGGTGCAGAACCGCCGCCCAGAATCACCCCACCACCCGAGTAGAGCACCGGACGCTTGGCCGCCAACAGCATTTCTGCCGCCTTGCGGATTTGCCCCGAGTGCCCGCGAACGGCCGGGCTGTAGGAACGCAGCTTGGCTTTCTTCGGGAAGATGTATTCGAATTTTTCCGCCGGGTTGGTCATGTCTTTCGGGATATCGACCACTACAGGACCCGGGCGACCGGACTGTGCGAGGTAGAACGCCTTCTTCATGACTTCCGGGATTTCCGAGGCATGCTTGATCATGAAGCTGTGTTTCACGATCGGCCGGGAAATACCGATCATGTCGGTTTCCTGGAATGCATCGGTACCGACCATGGTGCTCGCCACCTGGCCGGAAATGATCACCATCGGGATGGAGTCCATATAGGCCGTCGCGATGCCGGTAATGGCATTGGTCGCGCCAGGGCCGGAAGTCACCAGTACCACACCGGCTTTACCGGTGGCACGGGCGTAACCGTCAGCCATATGGGTAGCAGCTTGTTCGTGGCGAACCAGGATGTGGGTAACAGCCGGTTCCTTGAACAGTGCGTCGTAGACATGCAGCAGAGCACCACCTGGGTACCCGTAGATATAGTCGACGCCTTCGTCACGCAAAAAGCGGACGAGCATCTCACCGCCAGATAAAAGCTCCACGTTGTTCACCTCTAAAACGCCAGAATACCGTCCGTTAAAAACCGACGGGTCTTAATAGGTTTACTTCTCAGCAGAGCATGAGCGACGGTGGTCGCCGACTACGTCAGCACTGACTGAGCAAGTATTGGGAGCGTCCCAAGTGTTGCGGGATTTTCCCACCCAGCGCGAGGTAACGCGTTGCGGGTGTAACAGGTCGGCGCGGGTGTGCGCCTCATGATCTGCTGAGTGGGTCTGCTTCTGGCAGTCCCTCTACAGCGGACTTTGGATTCTTCTGTTTCAGCCCCTCCAAGTCAAGCAATAATTGCGCTTTTTTCCAACTAAGCGCATGAGAACGTAGAAGAAAGGGGCTTGAGGAGGGATAAAACTCGCCTGAATGGCGCAAAGCGGTAGAAATATGCGCAAGACTGCCGGAAAAACCGGCAGCCAGGCAATTAACGAGCGTCGACGATCAGTTGATCGAACTTTTTCAGCGCAGTCCGCAGGCCAAGGCTCTCAAGTGGCCGATCGGCGTAAACCATCTCGGTCATCTCCAGAATCCCCGACGCATTGGGCAATGGCAGGTCCTGTTCGAGGATTTGCTTCATCCGTGTCAGGAAAATCCATTGCAGCCACTGGTGAAAGTCCAGTTTGTCGACGGAAAACGGCTCAACACTGCTCAAGGCTTCAGCACTGGGGGACACTTCGTCCCACCAGCCCTGCAAGCGCAGTTCGCGCTCGATCAACAACAACTGTTCGGCAATCGCCGGAAAGCGCGCATCCATCAGAGGCTTACCTTGGCTTTTTGCCGAGCCTGGGCGGCGCCGGCAGCATCGCCTTGCTTCTCGCGGGCATCACCGATCAAGCTCCACAGGCTGGCCTGCAGGTCTGGACGGCCATTGGCCAGGGTCAGGCCGCGGCGGGCAAATTGTTCTGCTTGTGGGGCATCGCCCTGGGCCATGCGAACCTGAGCCAGGCGGTATAGCACTTGCGGCTCACGCGGTGCCACGCGCTGGGCGCGCTCGAGGCTCGACGATGCGCCGTTCAAATCGCCACCCGACTGCTGCTGTTGGGCAGTGGTGAGCAACGCCAGCACCGGGCCATCCAACTGCTCATCGGCTGACAGACCGCCGGCACTGCTGGCGGAAGGAATTCCACTCGGCGTCGACGGCATGTTGTAGGTGCCCTGGTTGATCGGTGCCGTTTGAATCGGCGTGGCGTCGATCGGGCCCGATGTACTTGGGCCTGGGGTCCACGGCTGAGTACTGATCGGAGCCGAGGTGGCAGCACCGCCACCCGGGATCATCACCACTACACCGGAGTCCTGAGGCACGGCTTGCGCCTGGGGCCGGGCCTGGGCAGGACGGTTGGTAACGGTTTGGCGGAAGCCGCCGTTGGCCGAGATCCGGTCGTTGTTGGACACCGTTGTACTGGAGTCCACCACCGGAATAGAGCCCCGCTCCACGCTGGCGCAACCACCGAGCAATGCCAAAACTGTAATAGCTGGAATCAACAACTTGTTCACGTGAAACCCTCTTTGCTTAATTCATCCAGCCCTTGACCCAATCCATCACCGATTCAGCACTGGCGGGCGCACTGGCACCGCACGCTGCACCGGGTGGTGGCTCGCTGCCGCGAATATACGGCATCTGCACCGCGCCCGGACAGTTGGCATCGGAACCCTGGCCGGTGTGCGGATCGATCCAGGCCTGGACGATATTGTCCGGCTGCGGCATGTTCAGCGGCAGTGGATCGGCCTTTTTCATGAAACTGGTCCATACCTGCAACGCGCCGGTGGCACCGGTAAACGGCGTCTTGCCGTTGTCATCACGCCCCAGCCAAACCACTGCCAGCAGGTCCTGGCTGAACCCTGCGAACCAGCTGTCCCGCGAATCGTTACTGGTACCGCTCTTGCCGGCCAGTGTCAGGTTGGCCGGCAGCACGTTGTAGGCCGAGCGCCCGGTACCTTCGCGCATCACGCGCTGCATGGCGTTCTGGATCAGGTAGATCGAGGCCGGGTCAAAGCGTTGCTGAATCTGGAACGGATAACGCTTGAGCGGTTCGCCTTCGGCCGTCAACACGCTTCGGATCCCACGCATCGGCGTATTGAAACCACCGTTGGCCAGGGTCTGGTACATGGTCGCCACTTCCATCGGGCTCATCGCACCCGCACCCAACAGCATCGATGGGAACGCCGGGAACTCACGAGTGATGCCCAACCGGCCGAGCGTCTTGAGCACGTTCGGCACGCCCAGTTCAAGGCCGAGGCGGGAAGTCGAGATGTTGTAGGAATGCGCCAAGCCCTGGTACAGGAAAATCGTACCGTGGGAGCGACGATCAAAGTTATGCGGCGTCCACATCTGGCCATCAGCTCCTTTGACCGACAGCGGGTCATCGGACAGCCAACTGGTCAGCGTGTACTTGCTCGGTTTTTCCAGCGCGGTCAGGTACACCGCCGGCTTGACCAGCGAGCCAATCGGCCGCACCGCGTCCAGCGCCCGGTTGAACCCGGCAAAGCTGGCCTGGCGACTGCCGATCATGGCCTGGACTTCGCCGGTTTCCGGGTTGGTCACCACCATCGCAGCCTCGACGTCGTCAGAGCCTTTACGACCTGTCAGGCGTTTGAAGGTGTCATTGACCGACGCTTCGGCCTTCATCTGCAGGATCGGGTCGAAACTGGTGAAGATCCGCAGGCCTTCTTCGGTCAAGTCTTCGTCGCGGTAGTCTTCACGCAGTTGGCGTTTGACCAAGTCGATAAAGCCCGGGAAGGAGCTGTCGGCGAGCTTGCCGCGGGTGGTTACACCCAGTGGCATTTTCTTCGCGGCGGCCACTTGTTCAGAGGTGGCGACACCTTGCTGCTCAAGTACATCCAGCACCAGGTTACGGCGCTCCAGCGCCCGCTCCGGGTTGCGACGCGGGTTGTAGTAGGACGGCCCCTTGACCATGCCCACCAGCAGCGCCACCTGGTGCAACTTCAGCTCGGACAACGGCTGGCCGAAGAAGAACTGGCTGGCCAGACCAAAACCGTGGACGGCACGCTGACCATCCTGGCCAACGAATACTTCATTGAGGTACGCCTCAAGAATTTCCTGCTTGCTGTAGTGCAGCTCCAGCAGCATCGCCATCATGGCTTCGGTCAGCTTGCGGGTCAGGCTGCGCTCGTTGGTCAGGTAGAAGTTCTTGACCAATTGCTGTGTCAGCGTACTGCCGCCCTGGGTCATCTTGCCGCCGGAGGTGTTGACCCAGATGGCGCGCGCGATGGACTTCGGTGATACGCCCCAGTGGCTGTAGAAATCCCGGTCTTCGACGGCGATCAGGGTATCCAGCAGGTAAGGCGGCACCTGATCGATCTTGATCAGGATGCGGTCTTCCAGGTTTTTCGGATAAATCCCACCGATCATTAAGGGTTCCAGGCGCACCACCGGCAACTTCGAGCCGTTGAGCGAGGACAGTTCGGCTACGTAGTCGCCAGAGAAACGCACGCGCACCGGCTGGGGTTTTTCCAGGCCTTCATAGAACTGGAAGCCGCGGGTGTTCAGGTCAACCGTGTTGCCGCTGACGGCAGCGGCGCCGGGGCCATTACTCACGGGTTCGCGGCGATAGCCCAGGGCATCGAGCTCGGTGAGGAAGTCATCCTTGCTCAGCTTCTGGCCGCTGAACAGTTCCAGCGGGCGCGCGTAGACCTTGGCCGGAATGGTCCAGCGCTTGCCGGAGAACTTCTCCTGGACCACGGCATCGAGGTAAACCGCGAAGCCGGCGATCACGACAAGCCCTACCAGGCTGAGCTTAAGCACCCAGCCCAGCCAAGGGCGCAGGCCGCGGGAAGGAGGTTTTTTACGGGAACGGGGAGATCGGGTACGAGTCATGGCGGCGGATTATACGCACTTTATTGATGACCAACATGAGCCGGACAGCGGTTTGCACGACCGCCTGTAGGAGCCATAATGCCCGCCATGAATTTTCCCAGACTCTGAAGGATCGCCCGTGAGCCAGTCCCTGATTGCTGCCCTGCAAAACCCGGCCCTGTTTCCCCATCCGGTGGATCAGTTCCAAGTCATCGAGACCCATATTTCCTGGGTCCTGCTCACTGGGCCCTATGCTTACAAGATGAAGAAGCCGGTGAATTTCGGTTTCCTCGATTTCACCACCCTGCAAGCCCGCGGACACTTCTGCAATGAAGAGCTGCGCCTCAACCAGCGTCTGACCGATGATTTGTATCTTGAAGTGTTGCCGATCACCGGCAGCGCCGAGGCACCGCAGTTGGGCGGCGACGGTCCGGTGGTCGACTACATGCTGAAAATGCGCCAGTTCCCGCAAAGCCAACTGCTCAGCACCCTGCAGGCCAACGGCGAACTGACCAGCGCGCACATCGACGAAATGGCCAGGCAGATCGCGCATTTTCACCTGAATGCCCCGAAAGTCCCGGCCACTAACTCTGCTGGCACGCCGCACGATGTCATGGCACCGGTGCTGCAGAACTTCGAGCAGATCCGTCCGTTCCTCAGCGACAAGGCCGACCTGGCACAACTGGACGCCTTGCAGGCCTGGGCCGAAAGCAGCTTCGAGCGCCTCAAGCCACTGTTCGAACAACGCAAGCTCAATGGCTTCACCCGCGAATGCCACGGTGATATCCACCTGGGCAACGCCACGATGATTGATGGCCACGTGGTGATCTTCGACTGCATCGAGTTCAACGAGCCGTTCCGCTTCACCGACGTGTATGCCGACACCGGCTTTTTGGCGATGGACCTGGAAGACCGCGGCCTCAAGAGCCTGGCACGACGCTTCATCAGCCAGTACCTGGAGCTGACCGGCGACTATCAAGGCCTGGAAGTACTGAACTTCTATAAAGCCTACCGCGCCCTGGTACGCGCGAAGATCGCGCTGTTCAGCATGCCTTCCGAAGCGGATGCGGTGCAGCGCGCCACCACCCTGCGCCAGTACCGCAACTACGCCAACCTGGCAGAAAGCTACAGCACCATCCCGTCGCGCTTCCTGGCCATCACCCATGGGGTATCGGCCGTTGGCAAAAGCCATGTATCCATGCGCCTCGTAGAAGCATTGGGGGCGATTCGCCTGCGTTCGGACGTAGAGCGCAAGCGCCTGTTCGGCGAGCAGAAGGTCGAGAACACGCCGCAGGCCGGGATCTACGCCGCAGACGCCAGCGCCGCGACCTACGCGCGCCTGAACGAAATCGCCGACACCGTACTGCGCGCCGGTTTCCCGGTGGTATTGGACGCGACCTTCCTCAAGCGAGAACAACGCGACGCGGCGGCCAAGATCGCCGAGGCCACCGGCGCGCCATTCCTGATCCTTGACTGCAATGCGCCACAGGCGGTAATCGCCGCTTGGCTGGCACAACGTCAGGCGGACAAGAACGACCCTTCCGACGCCACCCTGGCCATCATCGAAGAACAGCAGGCCACCCGTGACCCGCTCAGCGCCGAGGAGTTGCTGCTCAGCAAGCGCGTGGAGACCAATGAAAGCGGGACCCTGGACGCATTGGTGGCACATATTCGCCAGCGCCTGCCGGGGCTGTAAGAAATATTTCTTGGTCGTGCAGCCTTCCGGGGCTCACGGCCGAGAAATAGTGGCACTATAATGGCGCCATAATTCCAACACGGGAGTCGCCATTGTGAGCCAGCCGAAGCTACTTGATACCCCGCTGTACGCGCTTCTGCATAAAGATGATATCCGCGGCTTCAACCAGGAGCGTCCGAAAGACGGCACCATCGATATGCGCGGTGGCGACTTTCGCGGCCTGGACCTGCGCGACCTGAATGCCGATGGCGTGGATTTCACCGACGCTTATTTCCGCTCCGCCGACTTGCGCGGCCTGGATTTGCGTGACTGCCCACTGGAAGGGGCGAGCCTGGCGCATGCCCAGATCTCCGGCACTTATTTCCCCCCTGAGTTAAGCGCTGACGAGATCCTGATGTCCGTCAATTTCGGCACACGCCTGCGCTACCGCACACGCTAAACCGCTGCATCGGCTCCCGGCTACGCACAGGGCGTACCGGGGGCTTCACCCTTTCCTACGCTAAAACCCCCGCCTGCCTTAGAAGCTTTTAGGTCGTTGCCGACCAAAGAACTACGCTTTTCCTACTGAGCGCTACACTCCTTTCAGGCTTGCCTGGTCACGATACCCACCGAACCATTCGGCCGTCGCAAGGAGGCTTGATGAATGATGAGCTGCAACACCTGAAAAACCTTGGCAAGACGTCGGCGCAATGGCTGCATGCGGTGGGCATCCACAGTGCGTCCGACCTACGCCGCCTGGGGGCAGTCGACGCGTACCGTGCCGTACGCACCCGCGGTTTCAGGGCATCCAAAGTGTTGTTGTATGCCATTGAAGGCGCGCTGATGGATGTGCACTGGAATGACATTCCCGTTGAACGCAAGGAAGCTTTAAATCGTCAGCTGGACGCTCTGACGGCACGCCAAAAGAATTGAGACGCCAACTTGCACCCGCGTTTACGGGGATTCCAAACAGAAGTTTGAGGAAATTCGCAGAGGCCGCAAAAACAAATGTTGACTCTCAAATGAGAATCGTTATGATTATCACAACTGGTCGCGAGATCAGCCGATAACTGAAAGACCATTGGTTCGGACTCTCAGATTATCTCCTCATCAGGCTAATCACGGTTATTTGACCCGGCTCTTGCCGGGTCTTTTTTTGCCCATAAAAAACTGCGGCGATTTTCAGCGGGCAATGATCAACGGATGGCCGCGCTCCGGATGCGGCTGCACCAACACATCCAGCCCGAATACCGCCTTCAGCGGCTCAGGCCGCAACACCTGTGCCGGTGTGTCCAACGCATGGGGCCGGCCATCCTCCAGTAACAGGATGCGATCACAGTAGCGCGCCGCCAGGTTCAGGTCGTGAAGGATCACCAGCACCGCCGCGCCACGGTCGGCAAAGCGGCGGATCGCCTGCAAGGTGGTGTGCTGGTGCAGCGGGTCAAGCATTGATGTCGGCTCATCCAGCAACAAGGTCTGCCCCGCTTCACCCGGCCATAGCTGCGCCAGCACCCGTGCGAGGTGCACACGCTGCCGCTCGCCGCCCGACAACGCCAGATAGCTGCGCCCGCTCAAATGGCTAACGTCGGCAGCCTGCAAGGCAGCATTGATGATTTCATCGTCACGCACCCGGCCCGTCTGATGAGGCAAGCGCCCCATGCCTACCACCTCTTCGACGCGAAAGGCAAAGTCCAGGGTCGAGGTCTGCGGCAACACCGCCAGCCGCTGGGCACGCTGCGCTCCGCCCCAGTCCTTCAACTCACGCTGATCCAGCCACACACGGCCTTGGTCGGGCTGCAACTCGCCGCATAACGCACCGAGCAATGTACTTTTTCCCGCACCGTTGGGGCCCAATACGCCGAGCACTTCTCCTGGCAGCAGGTCCAGGGTGATGTCCGCCAGCACAGTTTTGCGCCCACGGCGGATCTGCAGGTCTTCTACTCGCAGCATCAAGCGCGCCCTCGTAACAAAAGGTAGAGGAAAAACGGCGCACCGATAAACGCGGTAACAATGCCGATCGGTAATTCCGCCGGCGCCAAGGCCAGGCGCGCCACTAGATCGGCAAACAACAGCAAACTCGCCCCCGCCAGCACCGAGGCTGGCAGCAGCACCCGATGATCCGGCCCTGCCAGCAGGCGTACCAGATGCGGCACCACCAGCCCGACAAAGCCAATCATCCCCGCAGCCGCCACGGCCGCGCCCACACCCAGCGCGGTGCAGAACACCAGTTCGCGCTTGAGGCCTTCAACATCAATGCCCAAGTGACTCGCTTCCGACTCACCCAGCAGGAGTGCATTCAGCGCCTTGGCCCGGCGCGGCAGCCACAGTGCTACGCCGGCGCTGACCAGCAGCAGCGGCCATAAGCGCGAGTAGCTGGCGCCATTCAGGCTGCCCAAGTTCCAGAACGTCAGGGTGCGCAAGGTAGCGTCATCTGCCAGGTAGGTGAACAGGCCCACCGCCGAACTGGCGAGCGCCGTCAGGGCGATACCCGCCAGCAACATGGTCGCGACGTTGGTTTGGCCGTTGCGCCGCCCCAGGCGATAGACCAGCGCTGTTACCCCCAAACCGCCGAGGAAGGCACACAACGACAGCAGATAAGGCCCGAGGGCATCCGGCAAACCGCCAAAAAACGAACCACCGACAATCGCAATCGCCGCGCCCAACGCTGCACCGCTGGAAACCCCGACCAACCCGGGATCAGCCAAGGGGTTGCGAAACAGCCCCTGCATTGCAACGCCGGAAAGCGCCAGAACCCCACCGACGGCCAATCCCAGCAACGTACGCGGCAGGCGAATCTGCCCGAGGATCAACTCCGCCTGCTCCAGGCCTTGGGCCTCGATTGGCACACCCATCAAGCGTAAGGCTGCCCGCAGTGTGTCCATTAACGGCAAACTCACCGGTCCAAGGGCCAATGACAACCAGATCGCCAATACACACAGCAGACTCAAGCCGATAAACAGGGTTCGCGGTTTAACCAGAGTGGTCATGGGGCGGTATTAGCCTGAGACGGATAGAACCCGGCAGACAGCCTCACCAGGCTTTGCGGCAAGCGTGGCCCAAGCCCACCCACCAGCAGCGTCGGGTCCAGTTCATAGACGCGTCCATTCTTGGCCGCTGGCGTCGAAGCCAGGATCGGGTTTTCCTTGAACAACGCGGCGCGGGCCGCATCCCCGGTCAAAGCGCGATCGGCAAACACCAGCACCTCAGGATTGAGCCCCGCCAGCGACTCTACGGAAAACGGCTTGTAACCATCGTGGGTCGCCAGGTTGTGGCCGCCGGCCTGCTGCAACATCCAGTCAGCCGCCGTGTCTTTGCCCGCAATCAGCGGTTTGCCGCCGGCATGTCCCAGCAGCAACAGCACTCCAGGCGCCTTTTGAGTGGCCTGGGCCTTGGCCACCCAGTTCTTTTGTTGGTCAAGTTGTTGCTGATAGTCACTGAACAGTTCTGCAGCCTTCGCTTCGTTACCCAGCAGCTTGCCCAAATGCTGAAGGTTGCCCTGCAGCGTCGGCAGATCCGGCTCGGCTGAAAACAGCTCCACTTTCACACCGGCATTGCGGATTTGCGCCAACACCGGTGGCGGCCCCATTTCCTCGGTGCCCACCAGGATTTGCGGGCGCAGGCTCAGAATGCCTTCCGCCGACAACTGACGCTGGTAACCAATGCTCGGCAACGCCTTGAGGGATTCCGGATGCTGGCTGGTGGTATCCACGCCCACCAGCTTTGACTCACCGCCCAGGGCCGTCACCCATTCCGACAACGCACCACCGGCGCTGACCCAGCGTTGTGGCAGTTCAGAGGCCTGGGCCCCAGCGTTGACCAGCAGTCCGACAACGAGCGCGATAGCACTGGCACTCAGGCGCATAAAAGGGTTTCCTTCCAAGGGGTGAGCCCGCTGAAACACTCGCAATGTGACAGATCAAGGCTGCCGGACATCGTACAGAGCGCCCAGTCAGCTTACGGGCGAAGCCGGCATTTGATAATTGTTTGCATTTGCACGTCAAGCACCGGGCTCTGCGGCAAAAACCAGGATAGCCTTGCAGCCCGCAAACGGCGGCACTTAAGGATCGATATGAAGTTTCTCTGCGCCTCCAGCGAACTCGCACCCAACGCCAGCCTCGGTTTCGATATCGACGGCCGCAAGCTGTTTGCCGTGCGCCGCGAAGGCATTGCCTACTTCTATATCAACCGCTGCCCACATCGCGGGGTGCCGCTGGAATGGCAGCCGCACCAGTTTCTCGACCCCAGCGCCAGCCTGATCCAGTGCGCCACCCATGGCGCGCTGTTCCTGATCGAAAGCGGTGAGTGCGTCGCCGGCCCTTGCGCCGGCCAGAGCCTGACAGCCCTGCCCGGCCGCGAGGACGAACAAGGCCTGTGGGTACAACTCTAGTCGCCGAGCAATACTTCCAGCCGGCGATCGACGCAGATTTCCTCTGACGTTACTCGCACGCCATAGGCCAGCACCTCGACGCCCGCCGCCTTGGCCTCACGCAACGCTGCCGCGTAACCGGCATCAATTTCTTCGGCAGGACGCACCGCATCGATCCCCGAGAGGTTGACGCAGTACAACTGCACTGCCCGTACACCCTCACGCGCCAGATGCGCCAGCTCACGCAGATGCTTGGCACCGCGCTGGGTCACGGCATCGGGAAACGCCGCCGTCGAGGTCCCGTCAAACCCGAGGGTCACGCTTTTGACTTCGACATACGCCGCGCCCGCCGGGTAGTCCAGGCGGAAATCGATCCGGCTGTTTTCCTGGCCGTAGGCGACTTCGCGTTTCAAGGCAGTAAAGCCATTGAGCTCGGTGATAACCCCCGCGCGCAGCGCTTCTTCAACCAACTGATTGGCCCGCGCCGTGTTCACACACGCCAGGCGCCCTTGTGGGGTTTCGCTGATTTCCCAGGTGCCTGGCAGCTTGCGCTTGGGGTCATTGGAGCGGCTGAACCAGACCTGGCCACCTTCCATCATGCAGTTGAACATCGAGCCGGTGTTCGGGCAGTGAATGGTCAACAACTCGCCGGTAACGGTTTCGATATCGGTGAGAAAACGCTTGTAGCGGCGGATCAGCCGGCCTTCTTCAAGGGGAGGATTAAAGCGCATCAGCCTTGCCAACTCCGCAGGCCGCGGGCAATCCGTTCAACGGCTTGCTGTAGGCGATCAAGGTTTTGCGTATAGGCAAAACGCACATGGTGACCGGCTTGATAACGGCCGAAATCCAGGCCCGGCGTGAACGCAACGTGCTCGGTTTCGAGGAAGTGCCGACAGAACGCGAAGGCATCGCCGCCGAATGCGCTGATATCGGCATACAGGTAGAACGCGCCTTCCGGCTCCACGGCAATACCGAAACCCAACTCGCGCAGGGCTGGCAGCAGGAAATCGCGACGCCGGCCAAACTCGGCCCGGCGATCTTCAAGAATGTTCAATGTTTGCGGGGTGAAGCAGGCCAGGGCCGCATGCTGGGCCATGCTCGGCGCGCTGATGTAGAGATTCTGCGCCAGCTTCTCCAGCTCACCCACCGCAGCAGGCGGCGCCACCAGCCAGCCCAGGCGCCAGCCGGTCATTCCGAAATACTTCGAAAAACTATTTAGAACGAAGGCTTCATCGTCAACTTCCAGCACGCTGGCGGCATCGGTGCCGTAGGTCAGGCCGTGGTAGATCTCATCCACCACCAAATGCCCATTGCGCGCCTTGATGGCGCTCGACAACCCCGCCAACTCGTCCCGCGTCAGGATGGTGCCGGTAGGGTTGGCAGGCGACGCGACCAACGCGCCCACGCTGTCCTGATCCCAATGGCGCGCCACCAGGTCGGCGGTCAGTTGATAACGCACCTCGGGGCCGACCGGGACCAGTTGGGCCGCGCCCTCCACCAGCCGCAGGAAGTGGCGGTTGCAGGGGTAGCCTGGGTCTGCCAGCAGCCAGTGCTTGCCAGGATCCACCAGCAGGCTGCTCGCCAGCAACAAGGCTCCCGAGCCGCCGGGAGTAATCAGAATTCGCTCGGGATCGATGCTCAACCCGTAGCGCTGCTGGTAGAAACCGCTGATGGCTTGCCGCAACTCCGGCAGCCCGCGGGCCGCGGTATAGCGGGTCTTGCCATTGGCCAGCGCCGCCTGCCCGGCCTTGATGATGGGCTCGGCGGTGGTGAAGTCCGGCTCGCCGATTTCCAGGTGAATCACGTCGTGACCGGCGGCCTGCAATTCATTGGCCCGCGCCAGCAACGCCATGACATGGAAAGGTTCGATAGCGCGGCTGCGCGCACTGTAGGGCTGAGCCATTAGCCTTCCTTAACTCTGAGGACAAACCCCGATTCTACCCAACCCGCCGCGCAAAACCTGCTCTATTGCCCCAAGACATGTAGCAAGCACGGCAAGCAACTACCTGCAAAACAGCTAAAATCAACATTCGAGACCGTACAAGCCCGCCCTGCTGGGGCCTGCGGCGGTTTGCAAGCCTCAGGAGACGGTGCCTCGACAACCGGGAGTGGCGCACCCCGAATCTATCTGGTAAGTTCGCCCGCTTGCAGCCGCAGGGCCGGCAGGTGTCGGTGATGTTGCAATCCTGCGCAATGGATTAGAAGAGTGAGAGGCGGTCCATTCATGCCCACCCAAGCAAAGCAACAGAGCATCAGCGGCTTCCAACCCTACGTCGAGGCGAAGGGTGAGGAATACATGGGCAAGCCCATGCGCGAACACTTCTCCAAGATCCTGAAGCAGTGGAAACAGGACTTGATGCAAGAGGTTGACCGTACCGTTGACCATATGAAGGACGAAGCGGCCAACTTCCCGGACCCGGCAGACCGAGCCAGCCAGGAAGAAGAGTTCGCCCTTGAACTGCGCGCCCGTGATCGCGAGCGCAAGCTGATCAAGAAGATCGACAAGACCTTGCAACTCATCGAAGACGAAGAGTACGGCTGGTGCGAGTCCTGCGGCGTCGAGATCGGTATTCGCCGCCTGGAAGCGCGTCCTACCGCCGACCTGTGCGTGGACTGCAAGACCTTGGCTGAAATCAAGGAAAAACAGGTCGGCAAGTAATCATTGCCGGGCTGAACAAATGGGGCGTGCGAACGCCCCATTTTTGTTTCTGGCGTTTGCTGGTTTTCCAGTAATATCCGGCCCATGACAGCCTCCTCCTATATCGGGCGTTTCGCCCCCACGCCCAGCGGACACCTGCACTTCGGTTCCCTGGTCGCCGCCCTCGCCTCCTACCTCGACGCCCGTGCCAATCAAGGCCGCTGGCTGATGCGCATGGAAGACCTCGACCCGCCACGGGAAGAACCCGGCGCCCAGGCCGCCATCCTGAATGCCCTGGAACGCTATGGTTTTGAATGGGACGGGGAGTTGGTCCGACAAAGCGAGCGGCACGATGCCTACGCTGAAGTGCTCAACCGCCTGTTCAATCATGGCCTGGCCTACGCCTGCACCTGCTCGCGCAAGCAACTGGAGCCCTATAACGGGATTTATCCGGGACTGTGCCGCAATGCCGGGCATGACCAGCAAGATGCCGCCATCCGCCTGCGAGTACCGGAGCTGGAGTACCACTTTACCGACCGCGTACAAGGCGAATTCCGACAGCATCTGGGTCGCGACGTAGGCGACTTCATCATCCGCCGTCGCGACGGCCTGTATGCCTACCAACTGGCGGTAGTCCTCGATGATGCCTGGCAAGGTGTGACCGACATTGTGCGTGGCGCCGACCTGCTCGACTCCACGCCGCGCCAACTGTATCTGCAAGAATTGCTGGGCCTGCGCCAACCGCGTTACCTGCATGTGCCGTTGATCATCCAGCCGGACGGTAACAAGCTGGGCAAATCCTACCGCTCACCGCCCTTGACCACTGACCAGGCCACGCCTTTGCTGTTAAGAGCACTGCGCGCCCTGGGCCAGCCGGCGGGCGACGAACTGCACCACGCCAGCCCACGGGAACTGCTGGATTGGGGCATTCAACACTGGGATGCCACACAGATCCCGCGCACACTCACGCTGGCCGAAGCGCAATTGCGCTGAAGGCGCTTGCAGCTTGCGAGCCATCCGTTACCATCGCCGCAGTTTTTCAATCAGAGGCCAACATGTACATCTATCGATTGGTCCTGCTGCTGGTCGTCGGGATCTACCTGTTTTCTCCCGCCATCATGGATTGGTGGATCGACGCCACAGGCGCCTGGTACCGGCCCTATCTGCTTTGGCTGATTCTGATCGTCGTGACTTTCATCCTGCAGAGCCAAAAAGATGCCGATGAGCTTTAGCCTGACCGAGATGCTGCTGATCAGCGCCGCCTACCTGGCCGCGTTGTTCGGGGTAGCCTGGATCAGTGAACGTGGGATGATTCCGCGGGCGATCATTCGCCATCCGTTGACCTACACCTTGTCCTTGGGCGTGTACGCGAGTGCCTGGGCGTTTTATGGCACCGTGGGCCTGGCCTATCAGTACGGTTACGGCTTTCTTTCGAGTTATCTCGGGGTGTCCGGCGCGTTTTTGCTGGCGCCGGTGCTGTTGTATCCGATCCTGAAAATCACCCGCACCTATCAGTTGTCGTCCCTGGCCGACCTGTTTGCGTTCCGTTTTCGCAGTACCTGGGCCGGTGCACTGACCACGATTTTCATGCTGATCGGCGTGCTGCCGTTGCTGGCATTGCAGATCCAGGCCGTGGCCGACTCCATCAGCATCCTCACCCGCGAACCGGTGCAACACCGCGTGGCATTGAGCTTCTGCGCACTGATCACTCTGTTCACGATTTTCTTCGGCTCACGGCATATCGCCACCCGTGAAAAACATGAAGGACTGGTGTTTGCGATCGCGTTTGAATCGGTGATCAAGCTGATCGCCATCGGCGGCGTCGGTCTGTACGCGTTGTATGGCGTATTCGACGGCCCGCAACAGCTGGAACTGTGGCTGCTGCAAAACCAGACCGCCCTGGCCGCACTGCACACGCCGTTGCAGGAAGGCCCATGGCGCACGCTGCTTTTGGTGTTCTTCGCCTCGGCGATTGTGATGCCGCACATGTACCACATGACCTTCACCGAAAACCTCAACCCGCGCTCGCTGGTCAGCGCCAGCTGGGGCTTGCCGCTGTTCCTGCTGTTGATGAGCCTGGCGGTGCCGCTGATCCTGTGGGCCGGCCTGAAACTTGGCGCCACCACCAATCCCGAATACTTCACGCTGGGCGTGGGTATTGCAGCCAACAGCAAATCCCTCGCATTGCTGGCCTATGTCGGCGGATTATCGGCCTCCAGCGGGCTGATCATCGTCAGTACCCTGGCGCTGTCGGGGATGGCGCTGAATCACCTGGTGCTGCCGCTCTACCAGCCGCCGGCCGAAGGCAATATCTACCGCTGGCTGAAATGGACCCGCCGGGCCCTGATCGTCGCGATCATCATGGCCGGCTATGGCTTCTACCTGTTGCTGGGTGCAGAACAGGACCTGGCCAACCTGGGGATTGTCGCCTTCGTCGCCACCTTGCAGTTCCTGCCGGGCGTGCTGTCGGTGCTGTACTGGCCGACCGCCAACCGCCGAGGCTTTATCGCCGGTTTGCTCGCCGGGATCCTGGTATGGACCGTGACCATGCTGCTGCCGCTGGTGGGCAACCTGCAGGGCTTCTACATCCCGCTGCTGAACATGATCTACGTGCTGGATGACACCAGTTGGCACATGGCGGCAATTGCCTCGCTGGCGGCCAACGTGCTGATGTTCACCCTGATTTCGCTGTTCACCAACGCCAGCCCCGAAGAAACCAGCGCCGCCGAAGCCTGCGCAGTGGACAACGTCCGTCGCCCGCAACGCCGCGAACTGCACGCCGCCTCACCCCAGGAATTCGCCACGCAACTGGCCAAGCCGCTGGGCGCCAAGGCCGCACAAAAGGAGGTCGAGCAGGCCCTGCGCGATCTCTACTTGCCGTTCGACGAGCGCCGGCCTTATGCCCTGCGCCGCCTGCGGGACCGTATCGAAGCCAACCTTTCCGGCCTGATGGGCCCGAGCGTGTCCCAGGACATGGTCGAGACCTTCCTGCCCTACAAGGCCGGCGGCGAAAACTACGTGACCGAAGACATCCACTTCATCGAGAGCCGGCTGGAGGATTACCACTCCCGCCTCACCGGCCTTGCCGCCGAACTCGACGCCCTGCGCCGCTATCACCGCCAGACGTTGCAGGAACTGCCGATGGGCGTCTGCTCCCTGGCCAAGGATCAAGAGATCCTGATGTGGAACAAGGCCATGGAAGAGCTCACCGGCATCGCCGCCCAACGTGTGGTGGGCTCGCGCCTGAACACCATTGGCGACCCGTGGAAAGAATTGCTCCAGGGCTTCATCAACCTGCCCGACGAACACTTGCACAAACAGCACCTGGCGCTGGATGGCCAGACCCGCTGGCTCAACCTGCACAAGGCCGCCATCGACGAGCCACTGGCGCCCGGCAACAGCGGCCTGGTGCTGCTGGTGGAAGACCTGACCGAAACCCAGATGCTCGAAGACAAGCTGGTGCACTCCGAGCGCCTGGCCAGCATCGGGCGCCTGGCCGCGGGTGTGGCCCATGAAATCGGCAATCCGATCACCGGTATCGCCTGCCTCGCGCAAAACCTGCGGGAAGAGCGCGAAGAAGACGGCGAAATCATCGAAATCAGCGGGCAGATTCTCGAGCAGACCAAGCGTGTCTCGCGCATCGTGCAGTCGCTGATGAGCTTTGCCCACGCGGGCGCCCATCAGAATCACGACGAAGCGGTGTGCCTGGCTGAAGTGGCCCAGGATGCCATTGGGCTGCTGGCCTTGAACCGGCGCAATTTCGAAGTACAGTTCTTCAACCTGTGCGACCCGGAACACTGGGTCGACGGTGATTCACAACGCCTGGCCCAAGTGCTGATCAACCTGCTGTCCAACGCCCGCGACGCATCGCCGGCCGGCAGCGCAGTACGGGTCAAGAGCGAGGCTTTCGAGCACACGGTCGATCTGATCGTCGAGGACGAAGGCAGCGGCATTCCACAGAACATCATGGATCGATTGTTCGAACCCTTCTTCACCACCAAGGATCCGGGTGAAGGTACCGGTCTGGGCCTTGCACTGGTCTATTCCATCGTTGAAGAGCATTATGGACAAATCACCATCGACAGCCCGGCTGACACCGAAAGCCAACGCGGCACCCGTATTCGGGTGACCTTGCCGCGTCATGTCGAAGCGACGTCCGCTGTGAACTGAGACCGTCGAGAGAGTTGAATCAATGCCGCACATTTTGATCGTCGAAGACGAAACCATTATCCGCTCTGCCTTGCGTCGCCTGCTTGAACGTAATCAGTACCAGGTCAGCGAAGCCGGCTCGGTGCAGGAAGCCCAAGAGCGTTTCAGCATTCCCACGTTCGACCTGATCGTCAGTGACCTGCGTTTGCCAGGCGCCCCCGGCACCGAGCTGATCAAGCTCGGCCAAGGCACTCCGGTGCTGATCATGACCAGCTACGCCAGCCTGCGCTCGGCCGTGGACTCCATGAAGATGGGCGCGGTGGACTACATCGCCAAGCCCTTCGACCACGACGAAATGCTCCAGGCCGTAGCGCGCATCCTGCGTGACCGTCAATCGGCCAGCAGCGCACCGGCTGAACGCCCGGCAGCGGGCAAGGCCGCCAATGGTTCTGAAAAACCCGGTATTGACAACAGTAACGGCGAAATCGGCATCATCGGCTCCTGCCCACCCATGCAGGACCTGTACAGCAAGATCCGCAAAGTGGCGCCAACCGACTCCAATGTACTGATCCAGGGCGAGTCCGGTACCGGTAAAGAACTGGTGGCCCGTGCCCTGCACAACCTGTCCAAGCGCGCCAAGGCACCGATGATCTCGGTGAACTGCGCGGCGATCCCCGAATCCCTGATCGAATCCGAATTGTTCGGCCATGAAAAAGGCGCCTTTACCGGCGCCAGTGCTGGCCGTGCGGGTTTGGTTGAAGCCGCCGACGGCGGCACGCTGTTCCTCGACGAGATTGGCGAGCTGCCGCTGGAAGCCCAGGCACGCTTGCTGCGGGTACTCCAGGAAGGCGAAATACGCCGCGTCGGTTCGGTACAGTCGCAGAAGGTCGACGTGCGACTGATTGCGGCCACTCACCGTGACCTGAAGAGCCTGGCCAAGATTGGCCAGTTCCGTGAAGACCTTTATTACCGCCTGCACGTGATCGCTCTCAAACTGCCGGCCTTGCGTGAGCGCGGCGCCGACGTCAACGAAATCGCCACGGCCTTCCTGGCGCGCCAGAGTGCGCGAATCAACCGTACCGACCTGAAGTTTGCTGCCGATGCCGAGCAGGCGATTCGTCACTACTCCTGGCCGGGTAACGTGCGGGAGCTGGAAAACGCGGTAGAGCGTGCGGTGATTCTGTCGGAGAGCCCGGAAATTTCCGCCGAGCTGCTGGGGATCGATATCGAGCTCAGCGACCTGGATGATGATGACTTCATCGGTTTGCCACCGCAGCAAGGTGGCGGCAGTAACAACAGCCACGAGCCGACGGAAGATTTGTCACTGGAAGATTACTTCCAGCATTTCGTGCTGGAGCACCAGGACCATATGACCGAGACCGAACTGGCGCGCAAACTGGGCGTCAGCCGTAAATGCCTGTGGGAACGGCGCCAGCGCCTGGGTATCCCGCGGCGCAAGACCGGGGTTGCCAGCGAAAGCTGAGTGGGCTGCCCCCACAGGTAACACCCTCAGATGTGAAAAAACTGTTACCGCTGATTTTTCACGTAACAAAAGCCGGGGCTTACGGTAACGAAGCCCCGGCTTTTTTTCGCCTTCAACAAACCCGAAAACGCCCCGAACCCCTTATTTTGCTGGGCCTCGCAAAAGTTGGCACGCACCCTGCTATATGCTTAGTACAAAAACAATAACAAGCAAATGTACAAGACAATAAAAATAAGACGAATCGACTCACGCATAACAAAAACAACACGGCGGAGGCGCAGCTAACTGATTCTTTTGGAGAGGCGTTGCATTTGGGGCTTGCCCCGCAACCAGGCCGAGAACAACAAAAACTGCCCTAAGGCAGAGCCTGAACTGGTTGGATCGTAGATCAGCAACACAGCGACCAAAGCAATCCGTTTGCTCTTGGCTCCCGATTGGGAGTGTCATGAAGGTGAAGCTTCATGGCGAGGGCGATCAACAAAAACAAGAAGCCCGAAACCAATAATAAAAATAGAGCACGCAACTACTTCTGGGGGAGCTTCGGCTCCCCTTGTAGTTTCCGCGATTTGGCACCTGCCACCCTTCTTTTAAGCTTCTGGCTCAAGCCTTGCAGCTAGTTCCTACACCATCCCCTGACTAAATGCTAGAATCCCGGCCCATCATGCGGTCATTCTTCGTTATGGCCGAACATTCCTTCAAACAGTGCATCCCATGCTGAAGAAGTTGTTCCAGTCATTCCGTTCTCCCTTGCGTCGTACGCAACACAAACGCAGCACGCCTGAAGTGCTCAATAGCAGCCAGCATTCGCTGCAACGCGCCCAGTTCAGCCGTTATGCGGTGAACATCGTCGAACGTTTGCAGAACGCCGGCTACCAGGCCTACCTGGTTGGCGGTTGCGTGCGCGACATGTTGCTCAATATCACTCCCAAGGATTTCGACGTCGCCACCAGCGCCACGCCGGAACAAGTGCGTGCCGAATTCCGCAATGCGCGGATCATCGGCCGGCGCTTCAAGTTGGTGCACATCCACTTTGGTCGCGAGATCATCGAGGTCGCGACCTTCCGCGCCAACCATCCGCAAAACGATGAAGAAGAAGACACTAACCAGTCTTCCCGCAACGAAAGCGGGCGCATCCTGCGGGACAACGTCTACGGCACCCTGGAAGAAGACGCGCAACGCCGCGACTTCACCATCAACGCCTTGTATTACGACCCGGTCAGCGAGCGCATCCTCGATTACGCCAATGGCGTACACGACATCCGCAACAACTTGCTGCGCCTGATCGGCGACCCGACGCAACGCTACCAGGAAGACCCGGTGCGCATGCTGCGGGCCGTGCGTTTTGCCGCCAAGCTGAACTTCGGCATCGAGAAGCACACGGCCGCGCCGATTCGCGACCTGGCGCCGATGCTGCGGGAAATCCCCTCGGCACGCCTGTTCGAAGAGGTGCTCAAGCTGTTCCTCTCCGGCTATGCTGCCGACACCTTCGAAATGCTGGTTGACCTGCAGTTGTTCGACCCACTGTTCCCGGCCAGCGCCGAAGCACTGGAGTACAACCCGACCTACACCCACACGCTGATCAGCGAAGCCTTGATCAACACCGACCTGCGCATCAAGCAGAACAAACCGGTAACCCCGGCGTTCCTGTTTGCCGCCCTGTTGTGGCCAGCGCTTCCAAAACGCGTCATGCGCTTGCAAGACCGTGGCATGCCGGCAATTCCGGCCATGCAGGAAGCCGCTCACGAGCTGATCGCCGAGCAATGCCAGCGCATCGCTATCCCGAAACGCTTCACCATGCCGATCCGCGAGATCTGGGACATGCAGGAGCGCCTGCCACGCCGCAGCGGCAAACGCGCCGATCTGCTGCTGGACAACCCGCGCTTCCGTGCCGGCTATGACTTCCTGCTGCTGCGCGAAAGCGCCGGCGAACAGACCGACGGCCTGGGCGAATGGTGGACCGACTACCAGGACGCCAACGACAGCCAGCGCCGCGAGATGATCAAAGAGCTCAGCAGCAAAGGCGAAACCACCGGCGATGGCCCGAAAAAACGTCGCCGCAGCAGTGGCAGCAAGCGCAAACGCAGCGCTGGCGATTCATCGAGCGCGTCGGGCGAGTAAGCACGTGGAACGTATCTACGTCGGCATGGGCAGCAACCTGGCTGCCCCTGAACAACAATTGCGCGACGCCATCGAGGCCCTCGCGCAATTGCCGGACACCACTCTGGCGGGCGTCTCCGCCTTCTATCAAAGTGATTCCCTGCTCCCGGGCCAGCCGCGCTATACCAATGCGGTCGCGGCCCTGGACAGCGCCCTGGCACCACTGGAACTGCTCGATGCGCTGCAAGCCATCGAGAATGACCAGGGCCGCGAGCGTCTTGAGCGTTGGGGCCCGCGCACCCTGGACCTGGATATCCTGGTGTTTGGCGACCGGCTGATCGACGAGCCGCGCCTGAAGGTGCCGCACTATCAAATGCACCTGCGGGCGTTCGTGCTTTACCCGCTGGCAGAACTGGCCCCGGCCAGCCTGCAACTGGCCGATGGCCGCCTGCTCGGCGACCTGCTGGATGCCTGCCCGTTTGTCGGCCTGGAACGCCTGCCTTCAAACCTGTAGGAGCGAGCTTGCTCGCGAAAAACCTGAGAACACCGCTGGACGCCAGGCTTCCCGCGTCATCATTGACGACCTTCGCGAGCAAGCTCGCTCCTGCATTTACTACGCATCATTTACTGCTGAATCGCATCAGTAACAGCGGTAACACCACCGCCGTAACAATGCGGTAACACATCCAATTGACTTCCAGAGTCCTCCTCACGACTATAGGCGTCCCGCTGCCGCCTACCCGGCGCTAAAGGGCGCAATCCAGGCCTTATAAGCACTGATCCTTAAGAAAGTGCGCCTGTATAAACGAAGACTCACGCGCGTTACTCGCTGTTTCCAAGCGCCTGAATGAGGACCCTTTTCATGCCAAACGTTACCCTGAGCACCTTGCAGAGCCTCAAGCTCAAAGGTGAAAAGATCACCATGCTGACCTGCTACGACGCCACTTTTGCCCAGGCCAGCAGCCAGGCAGGAGTTGAAGTGTTGCTGGTGGGGGACTCCCTGGGCATGGTTCTACAAGGGAATGACAGCACCCTGCCCGTCACCAATGATGAAATCGCTTACCACACGGCCTGCGTCAAGCGCGGCAACGAAGGCGCCTTCATCATTGCCGACCTGCCCTTCATGGCCGATGCCACCATCGAACAGACCCTGACCAACAGTGCTCAACTGATGCGTGCCGGTGCACACATGATCAAGGTTGAAGGTGCCGCCTGGCTCGCCGAGTCGATTCGTTTGCTGGCTGAACGCGGCGTGCCGGTTTGCGCGCACATGGGCCTGACGCCACAGTCGGTGAATATCCTCGGCGGCTACAAGGTACAAGGCCGCGGCGAAGCCCAGGCGCGCCAGATGCGGGCCGATGCCATCGCCCTTGAACAGGCCGGTGCGTGCATGATTCTGCTCGAATGCGTGCCAAGCGAGTTGGCAGCGGAAATCACCCAGGCCGTTAAAGTTCCGGTGATCGGTATCGGCGCCGGTTCTGCCACAGACGGCCAGGTATTGGTACTGCATGACATGCTGGGCCTGTCCCTTACCGGCCGCGTACCCAAGTTCGTGAAGAACTTCATGGCGGGCCAGGACAGTATCCAATCAGCCCTCGCCGCCTACGTCAGCGAAGTCAAAGCCGTCACCTTCCCGGGCGCCGAACACGGATTCTCCGCATGAACACCGTCAAGACCGTGCGCGAACTGCGCGCCGCCGTCACCCATGCCCGCAGCGCGGGCAAACGCATCGGCTTCGTGCCCACCATGGGCAACCTGCACAGCGGCCATGCCACGCTGGTCACCAAGGCTGCGCAACAAGCCGACTTCGTGGTGGCGAGCATTTTCGTCAACCCGCTGCAATTTGGCGCCGGCGAAGACCTGGACAAATACCCGCGCACCCTGGCGGCCGACCAGGAGAAGCTCTTGCAAGCCGGTTGCAACCTGCTGTTCGCCCCGACCGTCGAGGAGATGTACCCCGACGGCATGGCCGGCCAGACTCGCGTCAGCGTGCCGCAACTGTCCGAAGGCCTATGCGGCGCCAGCCGGCCCGGGCATTTTGAAGGCGTGGCCACGGTGGTCAGCAAGCTGTTCAACATGGTCCAGCCGGACCTGGCGATCTTTGGCCAGAAGGACTACCAGCAACTGGCGGTGATTCGCGCCATGGTCCATGACCTGAACATGCCGATCCAGATTATCGGCGAGCCGACCGTGCGCGCCGACGACGGCCTCGCGCTGTCGTCGCGCAATGGTTACCTCACCGACGAGCAGCGCGCGATCGCACCGGTGCTGTACCGCAGCCTCAGCCAGATCGCCGCCGCCATTGAAGCGGGCGACCGCGACTTCGCCAAACTGCGCGCCGCACAGGTCCAGCAGATCGAAGCGGCAGGTTTTCGCATGGACTACCTGGAGGTTCGCCAGGGCCTGCACCTGCGTCCGGCCACCGCCGAAGACAAGGACCTGGTGATCCTGGTCGCCGCCTACCTGGGCGCCACCCGGCTGATCGACAACCTGCATCTGCACCTGAACTGACCCCGCCGCACACCCCGCCTGTTGCACTGCCTGATCGGCCGGTATAAAAAAGTACCGGCCACAGCGCAGACAAAGCCAAGACAGATCGACACGCTAGGTTTAATGTATTCGCCCTACGCTCTTCGTTGGCGTTGACCGGAGCCTGTCATCTTCACAAAGACAGGACATTCCCGGCTTTCAAGTGTCCTAAAAGCAGTCCCAGCAATAAAAAGGAAACCCGCAGCGATGGCGTACTACCGCACTCCTCATGACGTTACCGCTCTGCCCGCCTGGCAAGCGCTCAATCAACATCGCCAAGCCATGCAGGATTTCAGCATGCGCGAAGCCTTTAATGCCGATCCCCAGCGCTTTACCCAGTTCACCTTGAGCAGCTGCGGACTTTTCCTCGATTACTCGAAAAACCTGATCACCAGCGAAACCCGCGACCTGCTGGTAGGCCTGGCCAAGGAAGTCGACCTTCAGGGCGCGATCAAGTCGCTGTTCAACGGCGAGCCGGTCAACTCTTCCGAAGGCCGCCCGGCGCTGCACACCGCACTGCGTCGCCCGGTGGGTGACAAGCTGTCGGTCAACGGCGTGAACATCATGCCGGACGTGCACAAGGTGCTGAACCAGATCACTGACCTGGTCGGCCGCATCCACGACGGCCTGTGGCGTGGCTACACTGAGAAGCCGATCACCGACGTGGTGAACATCGGTATCGGTGGCTCGTTCCTCGGCCCGGAGCTGGTGTCTGAAGCGCTGTTGTCCTACGCCCACAAAGGCGTGCGCTGCCATTACCTGGCGAACATCGACGGCAGCGAGTTCCACGAGCTGACCATGAAGCTGCGCGCCGAGACCACGCTGTTCATCGTCTCGTCAAAATCCTTCAACACCCTCGAAACCCTGAAAAACGCCCAGGCCGCCCGCGCCTGGTACCTGGCCCAGGGTGGCTCGGAAGCCGAGCTGTATCGCCACTTCATCGCCGTATCGAGCAACAACGCGGCGGCCGTGGCCTTCGGTATCCGCGAAGAGAACATTTTCCCGATGTGGGACTGGGTGGGCGGTCGTTACTCGCTGTGGTCGGCCATCGGCCTGCCCATCGCGCTGGCCATCGGCATGTCCAACTTCAAGGAACTGCTGTCCGGCGCCTACACCATGGACCAGCATTTCCAGACCGCTCCATTCGAGGCGAACATGCCGGTGCTGCTCGGCCTGCTGGGCGTGTGGTACGGCAACTTCTGGGGCGCGCAGAGCCACGCAATCCTGCCGTACGATCACTACCTGCGTAACATCACCAAGCACCTGCAACAGCTGGACATGGAATCCAACGGCAAGAGCGTGCGCCAGGACGGTACGCCGGTTTCCACCGACACCGGCCCGGTTATCTGGGGCGGCGTAGGCTGCAACGGCCAGCATGCTTACCACCAACTGCTGCACCAGGGCACCCAACTGATCCCGGCCGACTTCATCGTGCCGATCGTCAGCTTCAACCCGGTTTCCGACCACCATCAGTGGCTGTACGCCAACTGCCTGTCCCAGAGCCAGGCCCTGATGCTCGGCAAGACCCGCGCCGAGGCTGAAGCCGAGCTGCGCGACAAGGGCATGGACGAAGCCGAAGTGCAGAAGCTGGCACCGCACAAGGTGATCCCGGGCAACCGTCCGAGCAACACCATTGTGGTTGAACGCATCAGCCCTCGCCGTCTTGGCGCACTGGTGGCGATGTATGAACACAAAGTGTTCGTGCAAAGCGTCATCTGGGGCATCAACGCGTTCGACCAGTGGGGCGTGGAGCTGGGCAAGGAGCTGGGCAAAGGCGTCTACAACCGCCTGACCGGCACCGAAGAACAGCCTGCGGACGATGCGTCCACCCAGGGGTTGATCAACTACTTCCGCGGCCGTCACCGCGGTTGATGGTATCAGCACTACAATGAGGGTCTGAACCTGCGGGAGCGGACCCTCGTAGGAGCTGGCTTGCCAGCTCCTACGAGGGTCGCAAAGCTCCCCTCTTGTCGCAAAAAACAAGAATAAGGATCCCTCATGTTCGATATCAGCACGTTCCCCACCGCCGATGCCGTCCGCCGGGCTGCGCAACTCAGTCAAGAGGACTACCAGCGCCTCTACCGCCAATCCTTCGAGCAACCCGATACGTTCTGGGCCGAACAGGCCAAGCGTTTTCTCGACTGGACCACGCCCTGGCAGACCGTCCAGAAATCCGACATCAAGACCGGCGCCGCCCAATGGTTTGCCGGAGGCCAACTGAACGTCAGTTACAACTGCATCGACCGTCACCTCGCGCGACGCGCTGATCAGCCGGCCTTCATCTGGGAGGGCGATGATCCTGCGACGTCTTCCAAAATTACCTACCGCCAGCTCCACCAAAACGTCAGCCGCCTGGCCAACGTGCTGAAAAGCCGTGGCGTGAAGAAAGGCGACAGGGTGTGCATCTACATGCCGATGATTCCCGAGGCGGCCTACGCGATGCTGGCCTGTACGCGGATTGGTGCGGTGCATTCGGTGGTGTTTGGCGGATTCTCGCCGGACGCCCTGCGCGACCGCATTCTCGACGCCGATTGCCACACGGTGATCACCGCCGATGAAGGCGTGCGCGGCGGCAAGCCGGTGGCGCTGAAACAGAATGTCGACAAGGCTCTGGCCAGTTGCCCGGGTGTCAGCACGGTACTGGTGGTGCAGCGCACTGGCGCGGCAGTCAATTGGACTGAAGGGCGCGACCTCAAGTATCAACAGGCCCTGGATGCAGCCAGCGACGACTGCCCGCCCGAGCCGATGGATGCGGAAGACCCGCTGTTTATCCTCTACACCTCCGGCAGCACCGGCAAACCCAAAGGTGTGTTGCACACCACCGGCGGTTACCTGCTGCAGGCTGCGATGACCTTCAAGTACGTGCTCGATTACCGCGAAGGCGAAGTGTTCTGGTGCACCGCCGATGTCGGCTGGGTCACCGGCCACAGCTATATCGTGTACGGGCCACTGGCCAATGGTGCGACCTCGCTGATGTTCGAAGGCGTGCCGAGCTACCCGGACAGCTCGCGGTTCTGGCAGGTGATCGACAAACACAAGGTCAACATCTTCTACACCGCGCCGACCGCGTTACGCGCGCTGATGCGGGAAGGCCACGGCCCACTGGAAAACACTTCCCGCGCCAGCCTGCGCCTGCTGGGCAGTGTCGGCGAGCCAATCAACCCGGAAGCGTGGGACTGGTACTTCAATGCCGTGGGCGAACAACGCTGCCCGATTGTCGACACCTGGTGGCAGACCGAAACCGGCGGCATCATGCTCAGCCCGCTGGTCAGCGCCCAGCGCATCAAGCCCGGCTGCGCCACCCAGCCGATGTTTGGCGTGGTGCCGGTGCTGCTCGACGAGCAAGGCAAGGAAATCAGTGGCGCCGGCAGCGGCGTGCTGGCGATCAAATCCAGCTGGCCAGGGCAGATCCGCAGCGTGTACGGCGACCCGCAGCGGATGATCGACACCTATTTCAAACCCTACCCCGGCTACTACTTTACCGGCGACGGCGCGCGGCGCGACGAGGACGGTGACTACTGGATCACCGGCCGCATCGACGACGTGATCAACGTTTCCGGGCACCGCATCGGCACCGCCGAAGTCGAAAGCGCCCTGGTGCTGCATGATCAGGTCGCAGAAGCCGCGGTGGTCGGTTATCCACACGACGTGAAAGGCCAGGGCATCTATGCCTTCGTCACGCCCATGAATGGCGTCGAGCCCGACGACGCGCTGAAAAAGCACCTGCTGGACCTGGTCAGCAAGGAAATCGGCAGCTTCGCCAAGCCCGAGCTGATTCAATGGGCGCCGGCCTTGCCGAAAACCCGCTCAGGCAAGATCATGCGGCGGATCCTGCGCAAGATTGCCTGCAACGAGCTGGACAGCCTGGGAGATACATCCACACTGGCCGACCCGAGCGTGGTGGACGGCCTGATCGACAAGCGCCTCAACCGCTAGGAACCCATGGAATTCATTCGCAGCCGCATCGAAAACCAGCTGATGAGCCTGACCGGCTTGTCGCTGGGCCAACTCGACCTGGAGAACCCCAAGGGCGATCCGGGTCTCTTTGGGCCGAACTCGGTGAGCTGGAAGGTCCATGGCGACTTCAGCAGCATGTTGATCGGCGGCATCAGCGCGTTGATGTTGCAGGCATTGCACCCGCTGGCGTTGGCCGGCGTGTGGGACCACTCGAACTTTCGGCAGGACATGCTGGGGCGGTTACGACGCACCTCGCAGTTCATTTCCGGCACCACGTTTGGTTCGCGGCGTGACGCCGAATGGCTGATCGAGAAAGTGCGCACCATTCACCTGCAAGTGGTCGGCCATGCACCGGACGGCCGACCGTATGCCGCCAGTGATCCCGAGTTGCTGACCTGGGTGCATGTGGCGGAGGTCAGCAACTTTCTCGCGGCCCACCTGCGTTATCGCAACCCGGATTTATCTGCGAGGGATCAAGACCGGTACTACAGCGAAATCGCCCTGGTGGCCGAGCAATTGGGCGCGCGCCATGTGCCGCGTTCGCGCCAGGAAATTTCCGATTACCTTGAGCGTATCCGTCCGCAACTGCTGTGTGACCAGCGCAGCCACGAAGTCCTGCGCCTGCTGCTCAATGCGCCGTCTCCCAGCACCCTGGCCAAGCCGTTTGGCTCGCTGATGATGCAGGCCGGTATCGACCTGCTGCCGGACTGGGCCAGCGACATGCTCGGGCAGAAGCAAAGCCCGATCCAGCGCCAGATGATTCGTGCCGGGGTCAGGCGCAGCGCGCCGTTGTTGCGCTGGGCCATGCGCAATGGTTCGGTGCAGCGGGCCCACAGGCGAATGGGCCTGCTGGAGCCATAACTGTTAAACTCCCGCGCCCCAATTACTCTGCAAGGCGCGCACTATGTCTTCCTTGAATCAGGCGCTGCGCGCCGCCCTCGATCATCGCCAGGACCTGCTCGCCGAGCTGCATGCACAAGGTACCGATTGCTATCGCCTGTTCCACGGCAGCCAGGAAGGCGCCGGCGGCCTGACGATCGACCGCTACGGCCCACAACTGCTGGTGCAGAGTTTTCACCAGTCGCTGGAAAGCGACGACCTGTTGCACCTGCATCAAGCAATCAACCAGCACCTGGGGCTTGAACTGCTGCTGGTCTACAACGACCGCTCCCGGGGCAACTCGCGCATCGACCGTGAAGACACGGTTTACCGTGCCGAGCCCGCAGCCCTGGAAGACCTGGTCGGCCACGAATGGGGCCTCAATTACCGCGTGCGCGGCCGCCATGCCGGGCAAGACCCGCTGTTGTTCCTGGACCTGCGCAACACCCGCGGCTGGGTCAAGGCAAACAGCGCCGGCAAAAGCGTGCTGAACCTGTTTGCCTACACCTGCGGCGTAGGCCTGAGTGCTGCTGCCGGTGGCGCTCGTGAGGTGTGCAACCTGGACTTTGCCGAGGGCAACCTGGCGGTCGGTCGCGAAAACGGTCAACTCAACCCGCAATTGCCGACGATGGAATTCATCCAGTCCGACTACTTCCCGGCAATCCGCCAGCTGGCCGGCCTGCCCATCAGCCAGCGTCGGGGGCAGAAGCTGCCGAGTTACCCGCGCCTGGAGCAGCGTCAATACGATCTGGTACTGCTCGACCCACCCGCCTGGGCCAAGAGCGCCTTCGGCACCGTCGACCTGCTGCGCGACTACCAGAGCCTGCTCAAGCCGGCGCTGCTGGCCACGGCCGACAACGGCGTGCTGATCTGCTGCAACAACCTGGCGAAAGTCGGCATGGACGACTGGCGTGACCAGGTCCTGCGCTGCGCGGAAAAGGCCGGGCGCCCGGTGCGCGACTGGCAGGTCATGACACCCGGCGCAGACTTCCCGTCCCACGACCAGCAACCACCGCTGAAGACCCTGATCCTGCAACTGTAGGACTTGTCCCAAAAGGGTCAGGGCGCAGTAATAAAGGCCCGGCTCTTCGGAACCGTAAACCCGTGCCATACTCCAAGGCACTCTTGATTGACATAGATGGCGTCACATATGCCCAAAGGATTGATTCGCGCCGCTGGCGCCTTGCTGACCGCCCTTGCCCTGTACAGTTTGCTGGGCTTCCTGATTCTCCCCGGTATTGCCCTTCGCGTGGCCAACCAACAGTTGGCCAACTACGCCACGGTGCCGGCGCGTGTCGAGCGTATCGAGCTCAACCCGTTCAGCCTCGAACTGACCGTGTGGGGCCTGAATATCGGTGAGCCGGGCAAGGAGCAAGTGGCCTTTGAACGCCTCTATGCCAACCTGCAGATCGACAGCCTGTGGACCCGCGCCCTGCACCTGGCCGACGTACAACTCGACAAGCCCAAGACCGAGCTGCTGTTCGACAAATCCGGCCAGCTCAACCTGGCGCAGCTGTTCAAACTCCCGGCCAGCGAACCGACACCAACCGATCCGAACGCCAAGCCATTCCCGCTGCGCATCGATAACATCAAGCTGGCAGGCGGCTATGTGCACTTCCAGGATTTGCGCCCGAGCGAGCCGATCGAGTTTCTCTACGACAAACTCGATTTCGAGCTGAAAAACCTCAGCACGCTGCCCGATGACAACGCCGACATGACCCTGGTAGCAGCCGGCCCTGAAGGCGGCCAGATCGACTGGACCGGTAACTTCAGCCTGATCCCGATCGCCTCCGAGGGCAAACTCAAGGTTACCGACGGCAAGATGAAAGTCTGGTGGCCGTATGTGCGTGACGCGGTGCCGCTGGTTCTGGAAGACGGCATCCTCAACTTCAGCACCGACTACAAGCTGAGCCTGGCCAAGGAAACCGAGCTGAACCTGACCAACGTCGCCCTGAGTGTCGCGCCGTTTGCGATCAAGGCACCGGATGGCCGGCCGCTCGCGCGCCTGCAGAAGCTGGACGTCAGCGAAACCACCGTGGACCTGGCCAAACAGCAAGTGATCGTCGGCAAGATCCGCAGTAATAAACTCGAAACCTGGGCCGCCCTTGAAGCCGACGGCCAGTTGGACTGGCAGAAGCTGTTTGCCAGCCAACCGAGCAAACCTGCAACTGCACCCGCAGCCGAGCCAGCCACCGCACCCGCTACCGCCGACTCGCCAAAACCTGCACCGGCAGCGCCGAGCAAGCCTTGGCAAGTGCTGCTCAAGGACGTGCAACTGCGCGACTATCAAGTGCATCTGGCTGACCGCTCGGCCAAACCGGCAGTCGCCCTGGAAGTCGGGCCGCTGAACCTTGACCTGCAGGGTTTCGACAGCCTTAACCAGAGCCCTTTTACCCTCAAGCTCGATACCGGCGTAGGCAAACAAGGCAAGCTCGAGGCGACCGGCCAGGTCAACCTGAGCCCGGTCAGCGCCAAGCTGAAAGTGGACACCAAAGACATCGACCTGCGCGTCGCCCAGTCCTATATCAGCCCATTTATCCGCCTGGAACTGCGTAGCGGCATGCTCGGCAGCAACCTCGACGTGAACCTGAAAAGCACCGCCCCCCTGGCATTCCAGGTGACCGGCCGGGCCCAGGTCGACCAGTTGCACACCCTGGACACCATGAAGACCCGCGACTTCCTCAAGTGGCAGCGCCTGGTGCTGGAAGGCGTGAATTATCAACATGGCGACAGCCTGTCGATCGACAAGGTCAACCTGTTGCAGCCCTATGCGCGCTTCATGATCAACGATGACCGCACCACCAATATCGATGACCTGCTGATCCCGCAGCCGGCCAACAGCCCCGGCAAGTCTGCGGCGAAACCTGCGGCCAGCAAAGAGAAGCCCCTGGGCATTCATATTGGTCAAATTGCGATCAACGACGGCTCGGCCAACTTCGCCGACTTCAGCCTGACCCCGAACTTCGCCACGGCCATCCAGCAGCTCAACGGCCAGATCGGCACCATTGACAGTCGCCAGGCCAAACCGGCGAGCGTCGACGTCAAGGGCAAGGTTGACCGTTATGCACCGGTCACCATCAAGGGCAGCGTGAATCCGTTTGACCCGATGGCCGCACTGGATATCGCCACCAGCTTCAAACGCGTCGAACTGACCACCCTGACGCCATACTCGGGCAAGTTTGCCGGGTTCCGCATCCGCAAGGGTCGGCTCAACCTTGACCTGCATTACGTCATCACCAAGGGCCAGTTGAAGGCCGAAAACAAGGTGGTGGTCGAGCAACTGCAACTGGGTGAGAAGGTCGACAGCGCCGACGCCGTGGACCTGCCGATTCGCCTGGCGATAGCCCTGCTCAAGGACTCCGACGGCAAGATCTCGATCGAACTGCCGGTGACCGGCGACTTGAACAACCCGCAGTTCAGCGTCATGCCGATTGTCTGGCAGACCCTGCGCAACCTGGTAGTGCGTGCGGCCACGGCGCCATTCAAGTTCATTGGCGGCCTGATCAGCGGTGGTGGTGCCCAAGACCTTGGCAACGTGTCGTTTGCCGCAGGCTCGAGCGAGCTGAGCAAGGATTCCCAGTCGGCCCTCGACAGCCTGGCCAAAGCCCTCAAGGAGCGCCCTGCGCTGCGCCTGGAGATCGAAGGCACCGCCGCTGCCAGCAGTGACGGCCCGCTTTTGGCCGCACAACGGCTGGAACGCGAATACCAGTACAACTACTACAAGATCCTCCAGCGCCGTGGCGACAAGGTGCCGGCCCAGGCGTCGCTGCTCGAAGTACCGGAAAAGGAAAAGGCGCCGCTGCTGGAAGGCATCTACCGCACCCGCCTGAAACAACAGCCTCCGGCCGAATGGAAAGACCTGAGCAATGACGAGCGCACCGCCAAGCTGCGGGACGGTGTGATCAAGTTCTGGAGTGGCAGTGACGTGTTGCTGCGCCAACTGGGCCAGGACCGCGCCAGCGCGATCAAGGACTACCTGGTAGACAAGGCGCAGCTGGAAGATGAGCGGGTTTACTTTATCGATGCAAACCTTGGGGAAGCGGAGAAAGATGGTCGGGTGGTAACACCGATGCATCTGGATGCCGAATAAACCGGCACCCGCTGAGTACCTGTGGCGAGGGGGCTTGCCCCCTCGCCACAAGAGCCTCGCTGACCTCCCCACTTTTCTACCCACAATAGAACAGGCCCCGACACAATTGCCGGGGCCTGTAATGACCACATCCGTGTGGTCGGTCGCATGAACCTGTGAGGTGCATTGAGCGGATATCTAACTCGCTCGTGGCCGCCTCCGCCTAGCTCAGGCGATTCGTTAAGCGTTACTCTGCTTTCAGGCCGTCGGCCGATACAGCTTTAACGCCTTTGATTTTCTTGGTGATGTTCACCGCGGTGGTTTTCTGCGCTTCAGTCACTGCGACGGTCGACGACAGGGAAACTACACCTTTGTTGGTTTCGACTTTGATGTCGGTGCCAGGAATACCTTTCTCGGTTACCAGGTCAGCTTTCACTTTGGTGGTGATCCAAGTGTCCGAGGTGGACTCTTTGGCACCAGCAGCTGCGCTTTTGGTTTTGTCGACGTTATCAGCCTTGGTAGCGCCGCCAGCCATCAGGCCGTCAGCCGAAACTGCGGTTACGCCTTTGATTTTCTTGGTGATCGCTACAGCAGTAGCTTTCTGAGCGTCAGAGATAGCAACTGTCGAGGACAGGGAAACCACACCTTTGTTGGTCTCAACCTTAATGTCCGAACCAGGAATACCTTTCTCGGTCAGCAGGTCAGCTTTGACTTTGGTGGTGATCCAGGTATCCGAAGTGGACTCTTTAGCCTTGGTGACTTCACCGGCCGCCAGCGTCATAGGGGCTTGGGAAGTCTGAGCAAAGGCTACGTTAGCACCCATGGCCAGGGTCAGAGCGGTAGCAGTAGCGAGAGCGAACTTCTTCATACGAGTAACTCCTGTTTTATTAAAAGTCTGCAGTACGTAAACCTTGATGCTGCAGCGTTAACAGGGATATTGCAGACAGTGTGCCAACTCGATGCGAACAATTAAATCCTTATAAAACAATACGTTATGAAAACAGGTGATTTTCGGAATCGTGCAACTTGCATGAAGACGAACGTGCCTGCATGCAAGTTGCGGCTTTTGGGGTATGGCTAAACGCCTGATTTCGCGACAGTTTCCCGCAGGCATAAAAAAAGGACTCCGAAGAGTCCTTTTTCAGCTTGCAGCGACGGGGTGATTAAACGCCCGAAGCCTTGGCTGCTGCTACGTCCTTGATGGACAGCTTGATACGGCCGCGGTTGTCCACGTCCAGTACCAGCACTTCCACTTCCTGGCCTTCTTTCAGGATGTCGGTCACTTTCTCAACGCGAGCATCGCTCAGCATGGAGATGTGAACCAGACCGTCCTTGCCCGGCAGGATGTTGACGAATGCGCCGAAGTCGACGATGCGCTCAACCTTACCGACGTAGATCTTGCCGATCTCGGCTTCAGCAGTGATACCCAGGACGCGCTGACGTGCCGCTTCAGCCGCTTCCTTGGTTTCGCCGAAGATCTTGATCGAGCCGTCGTCTTCGATGTCGATCGAAGCCTTGGTCTCTTCACAGATCGCACGAATGGTCGCGCCGCCTTTACCGATAACATCACGGATTTTGTCGGTGTCGATTTTCATCGCGATCATGGTCGGAGCATTTTCCGACAGTTCGGTACGGGACTGGCCAATGATCTGGTTCATCTGACCGAGGATGTTCAGGCGCGCTTCCAGGGCTTGGCCCAGAGCGATTTCCATGATTTCTTCGGTGATGCCCTTGATCTTGATGTCCATCTGCAGCGCGGTAACACCTTTGGCGGTACCGGCTACTTTGAAGTCCATGTCGCCCAGGTGGTCTTCGTCACCCAGGATGTCGGTCAGGATGGCGAACTTCTCGCCTTCTTTAACCAGACCCATGGCGATACCGGCAACCGGTGCCTTCATCGGTACACCGGCATCCATCAGAGCCAGGGAAGCACCGCAGACCGAAGCCATGGAGCTGGAACCGTTGGACTCGGTGATTTCCGACACAACACGAATGGTGTACGGGAACACGTCGGCGGCAGGCAGCATGGCTGCAATCGAACGACGGGCCAGACGGCCGTGACCGATTTCGCGGCGGCCAGCGCCACCCATGCGACCACACTCACCTACCGAGAACGGAGGGAAGTTGTAGTGCAGCATGAACGGGTCTTTTTTCTCGCCTTCCAGGGTGTCCAGCAGCTGTGCGTCACGGGCAGTACCCAGTGTTGCAACAACCAGGGCCTGGGTTTCACCGCGGGTGAACAGGGCCGAACCGTGGGTTTTTGGCAGAACGCCGACTTCGATGTTCAGCGGACGTACGGTGCGGGTGTCGCGGCCGTCGATACGTGGCTTGCCGTTAACGATGTTTTCGCGAACGGTGCGGTATTCGATTTCGCCGAAGGCTGCTTTGACTTCGCTGGAAGAAGGCTGGCCTTCTTCACCGGAAAGCTTGGCAACAACCTGGTCCTTCAGTTCACCCAGGCGAGCGTAACGGTCGGCCTTGATGGTGATGGTGTAGGCGTCGGAGATAGCGGTGCCGAACTCGGAGCGGATAGCGCCCAGCAGTGCGGTAGCTTCTGGCTGAGGAGCCCAGGTCCAGGTTGGCTTGGCAGCTTCAGCGGCCAGCTCCTTGACAGCGTTGATCACAACCTGGAACTCGTCGTGAGCAAACAGTACAGCGCCCAGCATCTGGTCTTCGGTCAGCTCTTTGGCTTCCGATTCAACCATCAACACGGCTTCCGAAGTACCGGCAACGACCATGTCCAGGCTCGAAGCTTTCTGTTGTTCGTAAGTCGGGTTCAGCAGGTAGCCGGTGCTTTCGTGGAATGCAACACGGGCAGCGCCGATCGGGCCATCGAAAGGAATACCGGAGATGGCCAGGGCCGCCGAGGTACCGATCATCGCAGCGATGTCCGGATCGGTCTTCTTGCTGGTGGAAACGACGGTGCAGACAACCTGCACTTCGTTCATGAAGCCTTCTGGGAACAGCGGACGGATCGGACGGTCGATCAGTCGGGAAGTCAGGGTTTCTTTCTCGGAAGGACGGCCTTCACGCTTGAAGAAACCACCAGGGATCTTACCGGCAGCGTAAGTCTTTTCCTGGTAGTGAACGGAAAGAGGGAAGAAGCCTTTGCTTGGGTCAGCGGTCTTGGCGCCTACAACGGTCACCAATACGGTGACGTCGTCGTCAACGGTAACCAGCACTGCACCGGAGGCTTGACGGGCGATACGGCCTGTCTCGAGGGTAACGGTCGACTGACCGAACTGGAATTTTTTGATAACCGGGTTCACGGTGTCCTACCTTCTTTGTGGCTCTTGGGGAACTTGTCTTCTTGCGAAATTCTTGGGCAATGTCGGGAATCGGCCCAACGCCTGTCCAGGGTAAAACGTGTATCCAGATAAAACTTGAGGCTGGAAGCCTGCCATGGGCCAGCGGGAAACCCACTGACACACGACAGCCAACCAACCTCTAGCGCAATCGCTTATTAGCGACGCAGACCCAGGCGACCGATCAGAGTCTGATAACGACCCAGATCCTTGCCTTTCAGGTAGTCCAGCAGCTTACGGCGCTGGTTTACCATGCGGATCAGACCACGACGGGAGTGGTGATCTTTACCGTTGGCCTTGAAGTGACCTTGCAGCTTGTTGATGTTGTGGGTCAGCAGTGCAACTTGCACTTCTGGCGAACCAGTGTCACCAACAGCTTGCTGATAGTCAGCAACGATTTGTGCTTTTTCTTGAACGTCGAGAGCCATGAGGCAATCCTTTTTTCAGGAAACCACCCAAAGGGCAGTTTCAACAGGCCAGGGACAAATCCCTGTATCTAAAAATGAGTAGTGACCATGCCTGCTAACAGCCACCCTCGTTCCAGTTTGAGTAAAAGCTACTGCGCTTTTACCACAAACTGGTTTCGGTCATTCTGACCGAATCAGTCGACGCGGCGCGATGCGCCCGTCTTCGCTCACTTCACCGATACCGATAAAGCGACCGTTGTGATCTTGTACCCGCACCATGCCGAACTTCGGGGCATCCGGTGCACGTACCGGCTGGCCGTTAAGCCAGTAGAACGCGCTGTGCTCCGAGAAGTGCAGCAATGGCCAATCCAGTAAACCGCTGTCCGATGGCATCAGGAAGCGATCAACCGCTTCGTTGCCGCCTTCGGCATGCACTGCTTCCAGCTCTTCCAGCGTGACCGTCTGGGCCAGGGTGAAAGGGCCTGCCTGGGTGCGTCGCAGTTCTGCAACGTATGCGCCACAGCCTAGTTGCTCACCGATATCTTCCACGAGGGTGCGGATATAGGTGCCTTTGCTGCAGTCCACCGCCAACCGGGCAGTGTCGCCTTCAGCGGCGAGCAATTCCAAGCGCGCAATAGTAACAGAACGCGGTTCGCGCTCCACCACTTCCCCTGCACGTGCCAGCTTGTAAAGAGGCTGGCCATCACGCTTGAGAGCCGAGTACATCGGCGGTATCTGACTGATTTGCCCACGAAAAGCAGGTAAGGCAGCTTCGATATCAGCACGACCAACGGTCACCTCGCGAACCTGCAAAACATCACCTTCGGCGTCTGCCGTGGTGGTGGTCTTGCCCAGTTGCATCAGGGTCTCGTAGCCCTTGTCGGAATCGAGCAGGTATTGCGAAAACTTGGTGGCCTCGCCGAAGCACAACGGCAACACGCCGGTGGCCAAGGGGTCGAGGCTGCCGGTGTGCCCTGCCTTCTCGGCATTGAGCAGCCAGCGAACCTTCTGCAACGCCGCATTGGAGGTAAAACCAATGGGCTTGTCGAGCAGAATGATGCCGCTGACATTACGACGGATACGTTTGACCTGAGCCACCGATTACTCCTTGGCGTCTTCAGGCGTGGCGGATTCCGGGTGCTGATTGTCTTCAGCCACGGCCCGCTCGATCAGTGCCGACAGGTGCGCGCCACGCACGACACTTTCGTCGTAGTGGAAGTGCAACTGAGGAACGCTGCGCAGCTTCATTTCACGGGCCAACTGCATGCGCAGGAAGCCTGCGGCAGAGTTGAGCACCTTGATGCTTTGCGCGATTTCTTCGCTACTGTCCTGGCCCATCACGGTGATGAAGATCTTGGCGTGACCAACGTCACGGCTGACTTCAACGGCGGTGATGGTGACCAGGCCAACACGTGGGTCTTTTACTTCACGACGGATCAGCTGTGCCAGCTCACGCTGCATCTGATCGCCGATACGTTGGGTACGGCTGTATTCTTTTGCCATGTCTTGTTACCTGTTGCTGCCACACGGTGAAACCCGTGGGGTCTGAAAGCGGCAAACGCCCGGCCTGACAAAAGCCAGACCGGGCGTTGCGTTTAGAGTCCGGACACAGCGCCAGGCATTTGCATGCCCGGGCGCTGCGTGGCCCTTGAAGTACGCGAGTTAGAGGCTGCGAGCAACCTGGACCTTCTCGTAGACTTCGATCTTGTCACCCGCCTTGACGTCGTTGTAGCTCTTGACGCCAATACCGCATTCCATGCCGGCACGTACTTCGGAAGCGTCATCCTTGAAGCGGCGCAGGGATTCCAGCTCGCCTTCGAAGATAACGATGTCTTCACGCAGTACACGGATTGGACGGTTACGGTGCACAACACCTTCGATAACCATGCAACCGGCGATCGCGCCGAATTTCGGCGAGCGGAACACGTCACGCACCTCGGCCACACCCAGGATGTTCTCCCGGACGTCGCTGCCAAGCATGCCGGTGAGGGCTTTCTTGACGTCTTCGATGATGTCGTAGATGACGTTGTAGTAACGCATGTCCAGGCCTTCCTGCTCGACGATCTTCCGTGCGCCAGCATCGGCACGCACGTTGAAGCCGAACAGTACAGCGTTGGAGGCCAGCGCCAGGTTGGCATCGGATTCGGTGATACCACCGACACCGCCGCCGACCACACGCACTTGCACTTCGTCGTTACCCAGGCCATTCAAGGCGCCGTTCAACGCTTCGAGGGAACCACGAACGTCAGATTTGAGGACGATGTTAAGCGTCTTCTTCTCTGCCTGGCCCATGTTCTCGAAGATGTTTTCCAGCTTGCCGGCGTGAGCACGGGCCAGCTTGACTTCGCGGAACTTGCCTTGACGGAACAGAGCCACTTCACGGGCTTTCTTCTCGTCCGACAGCACGCTCATCTCGTCGCCAGCGTCCGGGGTACCGTCCAGGCCGAGGATCTCGACAGGGATGGAAGGACCGGCTTCCTTGATTGGCTTGCCGTTCTCGTCGAGCATGGCACGTACACGGCCATAGTTCGAACCGACCAGGACCATGTCGCCTTGGCGCAGGGTACCGTCTTGAACCAGAACGGTTGCAACCGGACCACGACCCTTGTCGAGACGCGATTCAACCACAACACCACGACCCGGGGCCGATGGAGTTGCTTTCAGTTCGAGAACTTCGGCTTGCAGCAGGACAGCTTCGAGCAGTTCGTCTACACCGGTACCGACTTTCGCCGAAACCGAGACGAATGGCGTATCACCGCCCCACTCTTCGGAAGTCACGCCGTGAACCGACAGTTCGCTACGGATGCGATCGAGATCGGCGCCCGGCTTGTCGATTTTGTTCACTGCAACAACCAGAGGAACACCAGCGGCTTTAGCGTGCTGGACAGCTTCAATGGTCTGCGGCATTACGCCGTCGTCCGCTGCAACTACCAGGATCACGATGTCAGTCGCCTTGGCACCACGGGCACGCATGGCGGTAAACGCGGCGTGACCAGGGGTGTCGAGGAAGGTGACCATGCCGCGCTCGGTTTCAACGTGGTATGCACCGATGTGCTGGGTGATGCCGCCGGCTTCGCCTGCAGCTACCTTGGCACGACGGATATAGTCGAGCAGCGAGGTCTTACCATGGTCAACGTGGCCCATTACGGTCACGACTGGCGCACGGGAGAACGTCTCGCCTTCAAACTTCAGGGACTCGGCCAGGGAATCTTCCAGGGCGGTGTCGCTGACCAGGGTCACTTTGTGGCCCAGCTCTTCAGCAACCAGTTGGGCAGTTTCCTGGTCCAGTACCTGGTTGATGGTCGCTGGGGTACCCAGTTTGAACATGAACTTGATGATTTCAGCAGCCTTGACCGACATCTGATTGGCGAGATCGCCAACAGTGATGGTCTCGCCGATCTGCACATCACGCACGACAGGGCCGGTTGGGCTCTGGAAACCGTGGGCGTTGCGCTTCTTCAGCTTGGCCTTGCCGCGACCACCGCGACGGAAGCTGTCGCTTTCTTCGTCGGTAGTACGTGGGGCAACGCGTGGCGCTGGCGCCTTCTCTTTGACCGAAGCACGATGTGGAGCGTTTTTGCGCTCACCATCGCCACTGCCACGACGATTGTTATCGTCGGCACGTGGTTTGTCCGGGCGGCGAGGTTCTTCGCGTTTGCGAGCGTCGGCTGCAGGAGCTGGCGCGGCGGCAACCGGAGCGGCCTCACGAACAGCTTCAACAGGCGCGCTAGGCGCAGCAACGGCCTCAGTGTTAGCAGGTTGCGCAGCAGCAGGCTGGCGACGCGCTTCTTCTTCGGCGCGACGCTTGGCTTCTTCTTCAGCCTTCTGACGAGCAGCATTTTCTACTGCGCGACGTTCTTCCAGTTCGCGTTTGCGCTCGGCTTCGATTTCTTCCGGGCTGCGCTGTACGAAGACTTTCTTCTTGCGTACTTCAACGCTGATGCTCTTGCTGCCAGCAACACGCAGGGTGCTGGTGGTTTTGCGCTGCAATGTAATCTTGCGCGGTTCTTCCACTTTCGCCTTGTGGCTGCTCTTCAAGTGAGTCAGCAAAGACTGCTTCTCACTATCGCTCACACCTTCATCGGCGGCGGTGTGCGGCAGACCTGCCTCACGCATCTGCTGCAACAGGCGCTCTACCGGTGTTTTGACCTCATCGGCCAGTTGTTTCACCGTGACTTGCGTCATGCACTTCTCTCCTCAGGCCGCGCCTAATTACTCGAACCAATGGGCTCGGGCGGCCATGATCAACTTGCCGGCACGATCATCGTCAATGCCGTCGATGTCGAGCAGGTCGTCAATAGACTGCTCGGCCAGGTCTTCGCGGGTAATTACGCCGCGCACCGCCAGTTCCATCGCCAAATCCTTGTCCATACCCTCAAGCGAGAGCAGGTCTTCGGCCGGATGGGCGTCTGCCAGCTTTTCCTCAGTAGCGATGGCTTTAGTCAACAAACGATCCTTGGCCCGAGCGCGAAGCTCGTTGACGGTGTCTTCGTCAAAGCCGTCGATGTTGAGCATTTCTTCCAACGGTACGTAGGCAATCTCTTCCAGGCTGGTGAAGCCTTCATCTACCAGCACCTGTGCCAGGTCTTCGTCGACTTCCAGCTCGTCGATGAAGTTGCGCAGGATGTCACCGGTTTCTGCTTGCTGCTTAGCCTGGATGTCCGATTCGGTCATCACGTTCAGGGTCCAGCCGGTCAACTGGCTGGCCAAACGTACGTTCTGACCACCGCGACCGATGGCCTGAGCCAGATTGTCTGCGCCAACGGCGATGTCCATTGCATGGGCATCCTCGTCAACGATAATTGCCGCCACTTCAGCAGGCGACATTGCGTTGATCACAAACTGCGCCGGGTTATCGTCCCACAGGACGATGTCCACACGCTCACCGCCCAATTCGCCCGACACTGCCTGGACGCGCGAACCGCGCATACCAATGCAAGCGCCTTGCGGGTCGATGCGTTTGTCCTTGGAGCGGACCGCGATCTTGGCGCGTGAACCCGGATCGCGGGACGCAGCCATGACTTCGATCAGGCCTTCGGCAATTTCCGGCACTTCGATGCGGAACAGCTCGATCAGCATTTCCGGCGCGGTACGCGACAGGATCAACTGAGGGCCGCGGTTCTCGGTGCGGATTTCCTTGAGCAGCGCACGCAAGCGCACGCCAACCCGGAAAGTTTCGCGGGAAATGATGTCTTCGCGGGCCAGCAACGCTTCAGCGTTGTTACCCAGGTCGACGATCACGTTGTCGCGGGTGACTTTTTTCACGGTGCCGGAGATGATTTCCCCCAAGCGCTCGCGATAAGCGTCAACGACTTGAGCGCGCTCGGCTTCGCGGACCTTCTGCACGATGACTTGCTTGGCAGTCTGTGCAGCGATGCGGCCGAACTCGATGGATTCGATCTTTTCTTCGACGACATCACCGACCTGGGCGCCCGGATGCGTTTCAGCAACCTTGCTCGGCCAGGTTTCGATGGCCGGATCATCAAGATCGGCTTCTTCGACGACCGTCCAGCGACGGAAAGTCTCGTAGGCACCGGTGTGGCGGTTGATTTCCACACGCAGATCAACTTCGTCTTCAAAACGCTTTTTGGTAGCAGTGGCCAGGGCCAGCTCCAGCGCTTCAAAAATCACGTTTGCCGGTACGCCCTTTTCATTGGATACCGACTCAACAACCAGCAGTACTTCTTTGCTCATCGTACGCCTCGCCTTTCGCAAGCCATTGGATCCGCGGGATCCGCGTCTCAGTCAAAACTGGGAATAATGTTGGCCTTGTCGATCATATCGATCGGCAACAGGAACTCATGGTCTTCTACCTGCACCACGACGTCCTGCTCTTCTACACCGCGCAGAAGGCCCTGAAAGTTGCGTCGCCCTTCAAAGGGAGAGCGCAGCTTGATCTTCACTTGTTCACCGGCAAATTTTGCAAACTGATCAATAGTGAACAGTGGGCGTTCCATGCCAGGCGAGGAAACTTCGAGGGTGTATTCAACGGAGATCGGATCTTCAACATCCAGGACACCGCTGATCTGACGGCTGACAATGGCACAATCGTCCACCAGCACGCCGCCCTCTTTATCGATATAAACGCGCAACATTGAGTGGCGACCTTGAGCCGAAAACTCAATACCCCAGCATTCATAGCCTAGGGCCACGACCACCGGGGCCAACAAGGCCTGCAACTCTTCTAGCTTGCTCGACACCTGAACCCCCTCGTGCATGTATGTGCATGCTGTGCAAAATAAAAAAATGGGCGAAACGCCCATCCTTGAAACGCCGTCGAACAGCGGCGTTGAAAGTGTCCAGCTAACAAAAAGCCCCTTAAAAGGGGCTCCGCTAAAACTGGTTGCGGGGGCCGGATTTGAACCGACGACCTTCGGGTTATGAGCCCGACGAGCTACCAGACTGCTCCACCCCGCGACAAAGCTGGGGCGGAAGTATACGACCGATCCCTTACAGGGTCAATGTAACCTTCCACCTACAAGAAAGCCCGCAACAGCGGGCTCTCCTGATAATTGGTACCGAGAAGGGGACTCGAACCCCTACACCCTATGGGCACAACCACCTCAAGGTTGCGTGTCTACCAATTCCACCACCTCGGCAATACAGCGTTTACAACCTTCTTACTTCTGCTCTTGAGCTGGAGGTACGTCAGTCGCTGGAGTAGCCGACTTTTGCTCTTGAAGCACCGGGACATCATCAGAAGCCGGTTTTGCTTTTGGTACTTCCAACACTGCTGGGTTTGGGAGACCTACTTGAGTCAGCACATGAGCTTTCTCTTTAGCAAAGTAACCTAACCCCAAGCTGGTTATGAAGAAACCGGCGGCAAGTATAGCAGTAAACTTACTAAGAAAGGTAGAGGAACCTTGGCTTCCGAACACAGTATTTGAAGCACCTGCCCCGAAAGACGCACCAGCGTCCGCACCTTTACCCTGCTGCAGCAAAACCAGAGCAACTACGCCCAGTGCACCCAGCAGATGAAAAACAACGATGACTGTTTCCAGCATTTTTTCAGTTTCCCGCGGCGCGACAAATCGCACCGAACTCATCTGCATTCAGGGAAGCTCCACCAATGAGCCCCCCATCGATATCCGGCATGCCGAACAGTTCGACCGCATTGGCCGCCTTCACGCTGCCGCCGTATAGAAGCCGCACACCTCGTGCGACCTCAGAATTCTCTGCCGCCAACTGCGCGCGGATGGCTGCGTGCACATCCTGCGCCTGTTGCGGCGAAGCAGTCAGCCCGGTGCCAATGGCCCAGACCGGCTCGTAAGCAATTACTGCATTTGCAAAGGCACCGACTCCCAGCTCCTCGATGATGCTGCCCAGCTGACGCCCGACAACCTCAAGAGTTTTACCGGACTCACGCTGCTCAAGGGTCTCCCCTATGCACAACACCGGAACCAAGCCGCAAGCCTGTGCCGCCGCGAATTTGCGATTGAGTGTCCCATCACGCTCGCCCATGATCTGGCGGCGCTCGGAGTGCCCAACAAGCACCAGGGAGCAACCCGCATCAACCAGCTGACTCGGTGCAATCTCACCGGTCAACGCACCTTGCATGGATTCCACCGCAGAGTTCTGCGCGCCGACCTGGATCGACTTGCCTTTCAAGCCATCAATCACTTGATTGATATACAAGCAAGGCGGGAATACCGCGACATCAACACCGCTAGGCAAGGCCAAATGACGAAGGCCATTGATCAGCTCAGCGACACTGGCGCGGGTACCGTGCATCTTCCAGTTACCAGCTACCATAGTGCGACGCATGCTGTACCTCGTCGGTCAAAGTGGGCGCAGATGTTACCCAACCACATCATCACTGGCAAGCCGAATTCAGGCGCAAACTTCAGTTACCAGTTTTGCCAGCTCTTCGGCATAGCCGCGAACCTGTGTTTCGTCCTCGCCCTCGACCATTACACGCACCAAAGGCTCGGTACCCGACTTGCGCAGCAAGACCCGGCCACGCCCCGCCATGGCGGCAGTCACGCGCTCACTGGCCTCTTTGACAGCTGGATGCTCGATAGGGTTGTCACCGCCTGCAAAGCGCACGTTGAGCAGCACTTGCGGGCACTTGCGCAACGCCTGCCGCGCCTGGGCCAGGCTTTCTTCACGGCGACGCAGCGCCAGCAGCACCTGCAGCGCCGCAATGATCGCATCCCCGGTAGTCGTGTGCTGGAAGCAGACGATATGACCGGAATTTTCGCCACCCACCTGCCAATTACGCTCCAGCAGGTCGGCAATCACGTAGCGGTCACCGACATTGGCGCGCACAAACGGGATCCCCAGATCTGCCAGGGCCAGCTCCAGGCCAAGATTGCTCATCAAGGTACCGACGACGCCGCCTTGCAGCTTGTTACGCTCATGCAGGTCACGGGCGATGATGAACAACAGGTCGTCGCCATCGACGATCGCGCCAGTGTGGTCGACCATCAATACGCGGTCGCCATCACCATCGAACGCGATGCCCAAGTCGGCATGCTCAGCCAGGACAGCCGCCTGCAACTGCCCCATGTGGGTTGAGCCGCAGTTGTCGTTGATGTTCAGGCCGTTCGGCTGCGCCGACAGTACAGTAACGTCTGCGCCAAGCTCCTTGAACACACTCGGTGCGACTTTGTACGTCGCGCCGTGGGCGCAGTCGATGACGACCTTCAACCCGGCAAAATTGGTGCTGCTAGGCACGCTGCTTTTGCAGAATTCGATGTAACGGCCGGAAGCGTCGTTAATCCGCGATACCTTGCCCAGCTTGCTCGATTCGACGACGGTCATCGGCGCATCCAGCAACTCTTCGATCATGTGCTCGATCTCATCCGGCAGCTTGGTGCCCTGGCCCGAGAAGAACTTGATGCCGTTGTCATCGTGGGGATTGTGCGAAGCGCTGATCACGATACCGGCTTCAGCATGAAAGGTACGCGTCAGGTAAGCGATCGCTGGCGTAGGCATCGGCCCCAACAGCATCACATCAGCGCCGGCAGCAGACAGACCTGCCTCCAGCGCAGACTCAAACATATAACCCGAGATACGCGTGTCCTTACCCACCAGGATACGGCAGGCCCCCATGCTGCGGAACGCCATGCCGGCGGCCCAGCCCAGCTTGAGCATGAAATCGGGAGTAATCGGGAATTCGCCGACCCGACCGCGAATGCCATCGGTGCCAAAATACTTTTTAGTCATAAGTGCTCCATCATTCTTATTCGGCTGATTCAACCGCTGCGATCATCCGCACTACATCTATCGTCTCGGCCACGTCATGCACGCGCAAGATGCGCGCACCCTTGACCACGGCAAGTGCCGCAAGCGCCAGGCCGCCATGCAGCCGCTCACCCACCGGACGATTCAACGCCAGACCTATCATGCTCTTGCGCGAAACCCCGACCAACAAGGGGCGACCAAGGGCATGCAGGGATTCCATATGCTTGAACAGGCTTAAATTGTGCTGCAAGGTCTTGGCAAAGCCAAATCCCGGGTCGAGGATTATCCGCTCGGGAGCAATCCCCGCCGCCGCGCATTGAGCCATGCGCTCGGCAAGGAAGCCTTTCACTTCACCGACCAGATTGTCGTAATGCGGGTCGTCCTGCATCGTGCCCGGCTCGCCAAGCATATGCATCAGGCAAACCGGCAGCCCCGTCGCGGCGGCCGCATCCAGAGCGCCATCGCGCTGCAAAGAGCGCACATCGTTGATCAACCCTGCACCCAGCCGCGCAGTTTCGCGCATAACGGCAGGGGTCGAGGTGTCGACAGAGATGATGACGTCCAGCTCTTGATGGATGCGCTCGACAATCGGAGCAACCCGTTCCAGTTCCTCCAGGGGAGAAACTGCGCGCGCGCCGGGCCGGGTTGATTCGCCACCGACGTCAATCAGAGTCGCACCGGCAGCCACCATCGCTTCCGCATGGCGCAACGCAGCATCAAGCTGACTGAAGCGACCACCATCGGAAAAGGAATCAGGGGTTACATTAAGAATGCCCATAACGTGTGTATGGGCCAAATCAAGAACCCGGCTGCCGCAAGGCAACCGGGTCGAGGACAACGCAGAAGTCATTTCAAACCTTAATGGTCAGCAGCCGGGCCGCCGATCGGGGCTTCAGGGCGTTCGTTCTGTACCACTGGCGGCGTGCCGGAAGTACCCGAACCACCTTCCCAATCGCGAGGCTCGCGAGGCGTACGACCGGCCATGATGTCGTCAATCTGCTCGGCATCAATGGTCTCGTACTTCATCAGGGCATCAGCCATGGCGTCGAGCTTGTCGCGATTGTCGGTGAGGATCTGCTTGGCCGTGCCGTAGCACTGGTCAATGATGCTGCGCACCTCGGAGTCGATCAGCTTGGCTGTCTCGCCGGAGAAGCTGGCAGCTTGACCACCACCACCGCGACCCAGGAATACTTCGCCTTCTTCCTCGGCATACATCAAAGGACCGAGTTTCTCCGACAGACCCCACTTGGTCACCATGTTCCGTGCAATCTGGCTGGCACGCATGATGTCGTTGGAGGCACCGGTGGTAACACCATCGAAGCCCAGGGTCATCTCTTCGGCGATCCGGCCGCCATACAGCGAGCAGATCTGGCTGATCAAGGCACGCTTGGAGAGGCTGTAGCGATCCTCTTCCGGCAGGAACATGGTGACGCCCAGCGCCCGGCCACGAGGAATGATCGATACCTTGTAGACCGGGTCATGCTCAGGCACAACGCGACCAACAATGGCGTGACCGGCTTCATGATAAGCGGTGTTCTGCTTCTCTTTCTCGGACATGACCATGGATTTGCGCTCGGCGCCCATCATGATCTTGTCTTTCGCCAGCTCGAACTCCTTCATTTCAACGATGCGCTTGCCGGTACGGGCGGCAAACAGCGACGCCTCGTTCACCAGGTTGGCAAGGTCGGCACCGGAGAAGCCTGGAGTACCACGGGCAATCACGGCCGGAGCCACGTCGTCGCCCATTGGCACTTTGCGCATGTGCACTTTCAGGATCTGCTCACGACCACGGATGTCTGGCAACCCGACAACGACCTGACGGTCAAAACGGCCCGGACGCAGCAAAGCGGGGTCGAGTACGTCTGGACGGTTGGTTGCAGCGATCACGATGATGCCGTCGTTCATTTCAAAGCCGTCCATCTCAACCAGCAACTGGTTAAGCGTCTGCTCACGCTCATCATGACCGCCGCCCATGCCGGCGCCACGATGGCGACCAACGGCGTCGATTTCATCGATGAAGATGATGCACGGAGCGTGCTTCTTGGCCTGTTCGAACATATCGCGAACACGGCTGGCACCTACACCGACGAACATTTCGACGAAGTCGGAACCGGAAATGGTAAAGAAAGGTACTTTGGCTTCGCCGGCAATGGCCTTGGCCAACAGGGTTTTACCGGTACCTGGCGGGCCAACCATCAGCACACCGCGAGGAATACGGCCACCCAGGCGCTGGAACTTGCCCGGATCGCGCAGGAATTCAACCAGTTCGCCCACTTCTTCCTTGGCTTCGTCGCAACCGGCAACGTCAGCCAGGGTGGTTTTCACCTGATCTTCGGAAAGCAGGCGTGCCTTGCTCTTGCCGAAGCTCATCGGCCCGCCCTTGCCTCCCGCACCACCTTGCATCTGGCGCATGAAGAACATGAACACGGCGATAATCACCAGTATCGGGAAGCTGGCCACCAGGAGCTGGGTCCAGATGCTCTGCTGCTCAGGCTGCTTGCCTTCGACAACCACGTGGTTATCCACCAGGTCGCCGATCAGGCCATTGTCCTGGATTGCCGGACGGATGGTCTTGAAGCTGTCGCCATCGTTGCGCTTGCCGGTAATCACGTAGCCATCAACCGCTACGCGCTCGACCTTGCCATCCTTAACTTGCTGGATGAAGTCGGAATAGTTGAGGGTCTGCGGCTCGTTAGGGCTGGAGAAGTTGTTCATCACCGTCACGAGGACAGCCGCGATGATCAACCACAGGATCAGATTCTTTGCCATATCGTTCAATTAACTACCCTCTGAAGCAAGCTCCGCTACTGGCGCGTGCTTCGCATGATATTCACCGGCCTAACTTACTACATTACCTACAACTCTGGCAGGCGCCGTCTGTAACCCTTTGTGAAACTTTGACTACACAATATTCGTAAAGCTTCGTGACGAAAGCGATATAAAAAAACCTATCGCCTCCGTCAAATTTCTCAAAAACGCTCTTCACTGGCAGCGCCTTCAATGCCACGGAAGCCGCGACCCAGCAAATACTGCTCGCGAGACCTGTCCCGGGAAGAGTCAGGCTTGCGTGTCTGTACCTTGTCGAACAGTTTGCGGATGTTCTTGTGATACTCGTCGAAGCCTTCACCCTGGAAGACCTTGACCAGGAAGTCACCACCCGGACGCAGTACCCGTCCTGCCAGGTCCAGTGCCAATTCGCACAAGAACATGGCTCGCGGCATATCAACAGCCGGTAATCCACTCATATTGGGGGCCATATCGGAAATCACAAGGTCTACCTGCGAATTTCCGACGGCCTCAAGGATCTGTGCCAGCACTTCGTCCTGGGTAAAATCGCCGTGAACAAAGGTCACGTCAGGGATGCTGTCCATTTCCAGGATGTCGGAAGCGATCAAACGACCTTGTCCACCAATCAGACGACTGGTCACCTGGGACCAGCCACCCGGGGCGGCACCCAGGTCGATAACGCTCATGCCAGGACGGATCAACTTGTCCTTTTCCTGGATCTCCAGCAGTTTGTAGCTGGCCCGGGAACGGTAGCCATCCTTTTGCGCCATTTTGACGTAAGGGTCGTTGAAATGCTCTTGCAGCCACTTAAGGCTAGTTTTGGAACGGGCCACGGGCCACCTCGAAAATAAAACGGGTCGTGATTAACTGGGCGGTCCCGGACTCGCTCGGGTAAACTGGCCGCCGCTTTTTACAAGATCAGACGCAGGGGTCAGATTATGCCGCTCACTCAAGAGCAGAAGAAACAGTACAAATCCATTGGCCACCATCTGAAACCAGTTTTGATTGTGGCTGACAACGGTTTGACTGAAGGTGTGTTAGCCGAACTTGAACGCGCATTGGGCGATCACGAGCTAATCAAGATCAAGGTCAGCATCCTTGATCGCGAGGCGCGCCTGGCAGCTATTGCAGAACTGTGCAAGGCTGGCAAAGCGGACCTGGTTCAGGTCATCGGCAAGATGGCGCTGCTGTATCGCAAGAACTTCAGCGCCAACAAGCAACTGTCGAACGTACACCGCTTCAAGTGAAACAAGGGTCACGGGCGTGCTTCGCACGCCCTGCCACTCCATCCTGGCGCCGGCTGTACAACCAGCACCAACCCGGAAAACCCTAGCACAAGATAGCTGAACAGCTGCCAGCGCAACGCCTCCGGCAGAAAGATGCGCACCACGCAAAACATTGCGCACGCATACAGCGCCATCAACAGCAGTTGCCCGCGAATATCCCGCCACAGACTCCCCAAGCCTTCGGCCTTGATCAGCACCAGCGCCTGAAGCGTCACGCACGCCGCTGCAAAACCTACCAGCAACGCGCTTAATAATCCGCTGACCTCATCGATCAGCAACGGTGCCAGGCCAATCAGGCCCAGCGCCGGCAGCACACCAATATGTAACAGCCATAGGCCGCCAACCCAAAGCATCTGGGCAAACTGCCAAAGCATGGCGCCCGCACGAAGCGGGCGCCGTCTTTCAGATGTGACGAACTTCGACAATCTCGTACTCGATCACGCCACCAGGCGTCTTGACGGCCACCACGTCACCCTCTTCCTTGGCGATCAAGGCGCGGGCCAGCGGCGAACCGACGGAGATCTTGCCGAGTTTGAAGTCGGCCTCGTCTTCACCCACGATGTGGTACACCACGCTTTCGTCAGTCTCGACGTTGGCGATTTCCACGGTGGTGCCGAAAATCACCTTGCCGGTATGCGGGATGGTCGTGACGTCGATAACCACCGAATTCTGCAGGCGGCCTTCGATGTCACGGATCCGCGCCTCGACCATACCTTGCTGCTCGCGGGCAGCATGGTATTCAGCGTTTTCCTTCAGGTCACCCAATTCCCGGGCCGTACCGATGTCCTGGCTCAGCTTTGGACGGACGACCTTGGTCAGGTGGGCGTGCTCTTCTTCCAGGGCTTTTGCGCCCTGGACGGTCATTGGGTATTTGATCATGCCTTCAATCCTGCGTGTAGATCCTGCAAGCGACGCACGGTTTTTTCAGGACCGAACTTCAGCGCTTCGCAGATAGCTTCGCCAGCAGCAATGGTGGTGGTGCAGTAGATCTTGTGCTGCAAGGCGTTACGACGAATGGAGTAGGAGTCCGCGATCGACTGGCGACCTTCGGTGGTGTTGATGATCAGGGTGACTTCGTCATTCTTGATCATGTCGACCACGTGTGGACGGCCTTCCGTCACCTTGTTCACGCGACGCACTTTCAGGCCGGCAGCCTCGATCAGCTTGGCGGTCCCGGCAGTGGCCACGACTTCGAAGCCCAAGTTGATCAGATCACGGGCCACACCTGCAACCAGTGGCTTGTCATCATCGCGTACGCTGATGAACGCAGTACCGCCGGTCGGCAGCACTTCGCTGGCGCCCATCTGGGCTTTGGCGAATGCTTCACCGAAGGTATCGCCCACGCCCATCACTTCACCGGTGGACTTCATCTCCGGGCCCAGGATCGGGTCCACACCAGGGAATTTGGCGAATGGGAACACCGCCTCTTTCACACTGTAGAAGTTCGGAATGATTTCCTTGGTGAAGCCGATTTCCTTCAAGGTCTTACCGGCCATCACACGGGCAGCAATCATTGCCAGGGAAACACCGATGCACTTGGAAACAAACGGCACGGTACGCGAGGCGCGCGGGTTGACTTCGATGACGTAGATGTCTTCGCCTTGCAGCGCCAACTGTACGTTCATCAGGCCGACCACGCCCAGCTCCAGGGCCATTTTCTTGACCTGTTCGCGCATCTCGTCCTGGATGTGTGCAGGCAGCGAGTATGGCGGCAGCGAGCAAGCGGAGTCACCGGAGTGAACGCCAGCCTGTTCGATGTGCTGCATGATTGCGCCGATCACCACGTCGGTGCCGTCGCAGACCGCATCCACGTCCATCTCGATGGCGCAGTTGAGGAAGTGGTCCAGCAGCACCGGGCTGTCGTTGGACACTTTCACCGCATCACGCAGGTAGCGCTTGAGTTCGTCTTCTTCGTAGACGATTTCCATCGCCCGGCCGCCCAATACGTAGGACGGACGCACCACCAGCGGGTAACCAATCTTGCTGGCTGCACGAATCGCTTCGTCTTCGCTGCGCACAGTGGCGTTTGGCGGCTGACGCAGGTTCAGGCGCTCAACCATCTGCTGGAAGCGCTCACGGTCTTCGGCCCGGTCGATAGCGTCAGGGCTGGTACCGATGATCGGCACGCCAGCAGCTTCGAGTGCGCGAGCCAGTTTCAACGGGGTTTGGCCGCCGTACTGGACGATCACGCCTTTTGGCTTCTCGACACGGCAGATTTCCAGTACGTCTTCCAGCGTTACCGGCTCGAAGTACAGACGGTCGGAAGTGTCGTAGTCAGTAGAAACAGTTTCCGGGTTGCAGTTGACCATGATGGTCTCGTACCCGTCTTCGCGCAGGGCGAGAGCGGCGTGTACGCAGCAATAATCGAACTCGATGCCTTGGCCGATACGGTTTGGACCGCCGCCCAGGATCATGATCTTGTCGCGGCCCGACGGCGCGGCTTCGCACTCTTCCTCGTAGGTGGAGTACATGTATGCGGTGTCGGTGGCGAACTCGGCCGCACAGGTATCAACGCGCTTGTAGACCGGGAAGATGTCCAGCTTGTGGCGATGGGTGCGCAGGTTCTTCTCGGTCACGCCCAGCAGCTTGGCCAGACGCATGTCGGAGAAACCTTTGCGCTTGAGGCGGAACATCAGGTCGCGGTCGATGGAGGACAGACCGAGGGTCTTGACCTTCTCTTCTTCCTTGATCAGATCTTCGATCTGCACCAGGAACCACGGGTCGATCATGTTCATGCCGAAGATGTCTTCGACGGTCATGCCGGCGCGGAAAGCATCGGCCACGTACCAGATACGCTCGGCACCCGGCACGGTCAGCTCGCGCTTGAGCACGCTCATGCTTTCCGGGTTGCTCAGGTCGAGCTTCTCGTCCAGGCCGCAAACGCCCACTTCCAGGCCGCGCAGGGCTTTCTGCAGGGACTCCTGGAAGGTCCGGCCGATGGCCATGACTTCACCGACCGACTTCATCTGAGTGGTCAGGCGGGCGTCGGCTTTCGGGAATTTCTCGAAAGCGAAGCGTGGCAACTTGGTGACGACGTAATCGATCGACGGCTCGAAGGAAGCCGGTGTTGCGCCGCCGGTGATTTCGTTCTGCAGCTCGTCCAGGGTGTAACCGATCGCCAGCTTGGCGGCGATGCGCGCAATCGGGAAGCCGGTAGCTTTCGATGCCAGCGCCGAAGAACGCGATACACGCGGGTTCATCTCGATCACAACCATGCGGCCAGTGTCCGGGCAGATGCCGAACTGGACGTTGGAGCCACCGGTTTCCACACCGATCTCACGCAGCACCGCCAAAGAGGCGTTACGCATGATCTGGTATTCCTTGTCCGTCAGGGTCTGTGCCGGCGCAACGGTGATCGAGTCACCGGTGTGCACGCCCATCGGGTCGAAGTTTTCGATCGAGCAGACGATGATGCAGTTGTCCTTCTTATCGCGGACAACCTCCATCTCATATTCTTTCCAGCCGATCAGGGATTCGTCGATCAGCAGCTCTTTGGTCGGAGACAGGTCCAGGCCGCGGGCGCAGATTTCTTCGAACTCTTCACGGTTGTAAGCGATACCGCCGCCGGTGCCGCCCATGGTGAAGGACGGACGGATGATGCACGGGAAGCCCAGGCGCTCCAGGACCGCGTTGGCCTCTTCCATGCTGTGGGCGATACCAGAACGCGGGCAATCAAGGCCGATGGACTTCATGGCCTTGTCGAAACGCGAACGGTCTTCAGCCTTGTCGATGGTGTCGGCATTGGCGCCGATCATCTCTACGCCGAACTTCTCCAGGACGCCTTCGCGCTCCAGGTCCAGTGCGCAGTTCAGGGCGGTCTGGCCACCCATGGTTGGCAGCAGTGCGTCCGGACGCTCTTTCTCGATGATCTTGGCAACGGTCTGCCACTTGATCGGCTCGATGTAGGTGGCGTCGGCCATGTCCGGGTCGGTCATGATGGTGGCCGGGTTGGAGTTCACCAGGATGACGCGGTAGCCCTCTTCGCGCAGGGCTTTACAGGCCTGGGCGCCGGAGTAGTCGAATTCGCAGGCCTGGCCGATCACGATCGGGCCAGCGCCGAGAATCAGGATGCTTTTTATGTCTGTACGTTTTGGCATGGGTTTGTCACTCAAATCCGCAGGTCAGTCGGCAAGCCGTCTTGAACAATCTTTGAAGAGCCCGAGGGGGCCGCCGGTTTCCCGGGCCGCCCTCAGGCCGCTCAGTTAGCGTCGCTTGGCCATCTCATTGATGAAACGGTCGAACAGCGGCGCTACGTCGTTCGGGCCCGGGCTTGCTTCAGGGTGGCCCTGGAAGCTGAACGCGCTCTTGTCGGTGCGCTCGATACCTTGCAGGGAACCGTCGAACAGCGACTTGTGAATCGCCCGGACGTTGCCCGGCAGCGTCGCTTCATCCACCGCAAAACCGTGGTTCTGGCTGGTGATCATCACGACGCCAGTGTCCAGGTCCTGCACCGGGTGGTTGGCACCGTGGTGGCCGTGCCCCATTTTCAGGGTCTTGGCGCCGGAAGCCAGGGCGAGCAGCTGGTGGCCGAGGCAGATGCCGAACACCGGGATCTCGGTTTCCAGCACTTCCTTGATCGCCTTGATGGCGTAGTCGCAAGGCTCCGGGTCACCCGGGCCGTTGGACAGGAACACGCCGTCCGGCTGCAGGGCCAGTACGTCGTTGGCCGGGGTCTGCGCAGGCACCACGGTCACGCGGCAACCGCGCTCGACCAGCATGCGCAGGATGTTGTGCTTGATACCGTAGTCGTAGGCCACGACGTGGTACGGCAGTTCGGAAGCTTCGATGGTCGCGTGGCTGTCGGTCTTCAAGTCCCAGACGGTGGAGCGCCACTCGTACGTTTCCTTGGTGCTGACGACTTTCGCCAGATCCATGCCTTTCAGGCCAGGGAAACCTTGGGCCGCTGCAATCGCTGCTTCTTCGGAGATGTTGTCACCGGCCATGATGCAGCCGTTCTGCGAGCCTTTTTCACGCAGGATGCGTGTCAGGCGACGCGTATCGATACCGGCGATCGCCACAACGTTGTTGGCTTTCAGGTAATCGGACAGGGACATCGTGTTACGCCAGTTGCTCGCTACCAGTGGCAGGTCACGAATGACCAGGCCAGCCGACCAGACACGATCAGACTCGGCGTCTTCCGGTGTAGTACCGGTGTTGCCGATGTGCGGATAGGTCAGGGTAACGATCTGTTGGGCGTAGGAAGGATCAGTAAGGATTTCCTGATAGCCGGTCATGGCGGTGTTGAACACCACCTCTCCAACGGTCTGACCGTCGGCTCCAATGGCTTCGCCGCGAAAAATGCTGCCATCAGCAAGGGCGAGTATGGCTGGCTTAGTCAAGAAGACCTCCCGTAAATAAAGCCTGAAAGGGCGATCGCAGGTTGTAAAAAAGCGGAGTGACGTATGGACACGTCACCCCGCTTCTTCACTGAATTATTCTGCGCGCTTTTAGTGGACACACTAAAGCTGTAGCTTACAGAAAAAGGCTTTTTTGGTCCACCGCTAATGAGCCTTAAAGGCAGGGGAATGCGACAGGACGTCGCCTAGCGGGTAAAAACGGGGCCTCAGCATATTCCTGAGACCCCGTTTTAGCTACTTCTTAATGCAGGTCCAGCACGTCGCGCATGTCGTACAGGGCCGGCGTACGACCCTCCAGCCACAGCGCCGCACGTACGGCACCCTTGGCGAACGTCATGCGGCTCGAGGCCTTGTGGGTGATCTCAAGACGCTCACCCTCGGTTGCGAACAACACCGTGTGATCGCCCACCACATCACCGCCGCGAACGGTGGCAAAACCGATGGTGTCGTGGGCGCGAGCCCCGGTATGACCTTCACGACCATACACCGCCACCTTCGACAGGTCACGACCCAGGGCATCGGCAATCGCCTCGCCCATACGCAATGCCGTACCGGACGGCGCATCGATCTTGTGCCGGTGATGAGTCTCGATGATCTCGATGTCAGCCTCATCACCCATCACCCGCGCCGCCATGTCGAGCAGCTTCAGCGACAGATTGACGCCGACGCTGAAATTGGCCGCGAACACGATTGGAATATCCTTGCCCGCCTCCACCAGCAGCTGCTTTTGCTCGGCGCTCAGGCCCGTTGTGCCGATCACCATGGCCTTGCCTGCCTTGCGGCAGAACGCCAGGTTTTTCAGCATCACGTCCGGCAGGGTGAAATCGATCAGCACGTCAAACTCGTCGGCAACCTGCTCCAGATTGCCGGACAACGAAACACCGATCCGCCCCAGGGACGCCAACTCACCCGCGTCCGCACCTATCAAGGTGCTGCCGGGACGAACAATCGCCGCCGTCAGCCCGGAGGCCGGCGAGCGCGCCTGCACGGCCTCGACCAGGGTCTTGCCCATGCGCCCGGCAGCGCCCATCACCGCGATACGTCGCATACTCACTTCCTTACAGGTCGCCGAAGAAGCGCTTCACGCCTTCGAACCAGCCGGTGGTTTTTGGCGAATGAGTGTCATCGCCGGCCAGGGAGCTGCGGAACTCTTCCAACAGTTCGCGCTGACGACGCCCCAGGTTCACCGGCGTCTCTACCGCCACACGGCACATCAGGTCGCCAGCACCGCCACCGCGCACCGGCGCAACGCCTTTGCCACGGATACGGAACTGCTTGCCGGTCTGCGTACCCTCAGGGATCTTCAGCTTGACCCGACCGTCCAGCGTCGGAATCTCAAGCTCGCCACCCAGGGCCGCATCGACAAAGCTGATCGGCACTTCACAGAACAAATGCTTGCCGTCGCGCTGGAAGATCGAGTGCTCGCGCACATTGATCACCACGTACAGGTCGCCCGTCGGGCCGCCCTGAGTGCCCGCCTCGCCTTCGCCCGACAGACGAATGCGGTCGCCGGTATCAACACCCGCCGGCACTTTCACCGAGAGGGTCTTGTACTCTTCGACACGCCCCTCGCCGTGGCACGAGTCGCACGGATCGGAAATGATCTTGCCCTGGCCGTGGCAGCGCGGGCAGGTTTGCTGCACCGAGAAGAAGCCTTGCTGCATGCGTACCTGGCCGATACCGCCGCAAGTCGGGCAAGTGATCGGCGAGGAGCCTTTCTTGGCGCCCGAACCGTCGCACGGCTTGCAATTGACCAGCGTCGGAACACGGATATTGACGCTGGTACCGCGCACCGCTTCTTCCAGGTTCAGCTCCAGGGTGTAGCGCAGGTCGCTGCCACGCTGGGCACCGCCACGCTGGCCACCACGGCCGCCGCCAAAGAAGTCGCTGAACACGTCGCCGAAAATATCGGAGAAGTTCTGCCCGCCGAAACCCGCACCGCCGCCACCCATGCTTGGGTCGACACCGGCATGGCCATACTGATCGTAAGCGGCGCGCTTGTTCGGATCACACAGGCATTCGTAGGCCTCATTGGCCTCTTTGAACAGCTCTTCGGATTCTTTGCTATCCGGATTACGGTCCGGGTGGTGCTTCATTGCCAGGCGACGGTAAGCCTTTTTCAGGTCCGCCTCGCTGGAGCCGCGCTCCACACCCAACACTTCGTAATAGTCACGCTTTGCCATAAGTCTTTGCACTCTTAAGGACGTCCGGCAAAACCCTCCTGAGCCTTGCCAAACTCGTTGAGCCCCAATACAGGCCCGGACCCAACTCACGTCAATTCAACGATCCTGGTCGTTACTGCTTTCAACCGGAAACCGGCCAAAAACGCGGTGACTGTCGTCCGGAAAGCAGGAGCATTCCCGATCACACCGCCAGCATCCGAGCGTTGTCGCATGCTGTAAAAATTCGCGTACCCCAGACACGCCAACGCGGGAGCAAGCTCCCGCGCGGCGACATCCTACCAGTCACCGCTTGTGAGCGGTCAACCGGGCGACCAAGTTACTTCTGGTCTTTGACTTCTTCGAACTCGGCATCGACAACGTCGTCGTGCTTGGCTTCAGGTTCTGCCTGGTGTGCAGCACCGTCAGCCGGCTGGCCTTGTTCGGCGTACATTTTCTGAGCCACTGGCGCAGAGACTTTCGACAGCTCTTCAACCTTGGCTTCGATAGCAGCCTTGTCGTCGCCTTTAACGGCGGCTTCCAGGGCAACTACTGCGGCTTCGATTGCAGTTTTCTCTTCAGCAGTCACTTTGTCGCCAGCATCAGCGATCATTTTGCGAGTCGAGTGAACCAGTGCATCACCCTGGTTACGGGCAGCGGCCAGTTCTTCGAACTTGCGGTCTTCGTCAGCATTGGCTTCAGCATCACGGATCATCTGCTGGATTTCTTCCTCGGACAGACCCGAGTTAGCCTTGATAACGATCGACTGAGTCTTGCCGGTGGCCTTGTCTTTGGCGCCTACGTGCAGAATACCGTTGGCGTCGATGTCGAAGGTCACTTCAATTTGCGGCACGCCACGTGGTGCTGGTGGAATCTCGGCCAGGTCGAACTTGCCCAGGGACTTGTTCTGACCGGCTTGCTTACGCTCACCTTGCAGCACGTGAATGGTCACGGCGCCCTGGTTGTCGTCGGCAGTCGAGAACACTTGCGATTTCTTGGTAGGGATCGTGGTGTTTTTCTCGATCAGCGCAGTCATCACGCCGCCCATGGTTTCGATACCCAGGGTCAGCGGGCTTACGTCCAGCAGCAGAACGTCTTTCACGTCGCCGGCCAATACCGCGCCCTGGATGGCAGCACCCATGGCAACTGCTTCGTCCGGGTTCACGTCTTTACGCGCTTCTTTACCGAAGAACTCGGTCACCAGCTTCTGAACCAGTGGCATACGGGTCTGACCGCCCACCAGGATCACGTCGTTGATCGCGCCAACGTCGATACCCGAGTCTTTCAGCGCAATGCGGCAAGGCTCGATGGTGCGTTGAACCAGGTCTTCTACCAGCGCTTCCAGCTTGGCGCGGGAGATTTTCACGTTCAAGTGCTTAGGACCGGTAGCGTCTGCAGTGATGTACGGCAGGTTCACGTCGGTCGAATTGCTCGAAGACAGTTCGATCTTGGCTTTCTCAGCGGCTTCTTTCAGGCGCTGCATGGCCAGCGGGTCACCCTTGAGGTTCATGCCGCTTTCTTTCTTGAATTCGTCAACGAGGTAGTCGATCAGACGAATGTCAAAGTCTTCACCGCCCAGGAACGTGTCACCGTTGGTGGCCAACACTTCGAACTGGTGCTCGCCATCGACTTCAGCGATTTCGATCACGGAAACGTCGAAGGTACCGCCACCCAGGTCGTAAACGATCACAGTGTGGTCGCCCTTGGCCTTGTCCATACCGTAGGCCAGAGCGGCTGCGGTTGGTTCGTTGATGATACGTTTCACGTCCAGGCCAGCAATACGGCCGGCGTCTTTGGTCGCCTGGCGCTGGCTGTCGTTGAAGTAGGCCGGAACGGTGATCACCGCTTCAGTCACGGCTTCACCGAGGTAGTCTTCGGCGGTTTTCTTCATCTTTTTCAAGATTTCAGCCGAGATTTGTGGCGGCGACATTTTCTGGCCGTTCACTTCAACCCAGGCGTCGCCGTTGTCAGCCTTGGCGATTTTGTACGGGACCATCTTGATGTCTTTCTGTACGACTTCTTCGTCGAACTTACGACCGATCAGACGCTTCACCGCGTACAGGGTGTTATGCGGATTGGTCACAGCTTGACGCTTGGCGGACTGGCCCACCAGGATTTCGCCGTCGTTGGCATAAGCCACGATGGACGGAGTGGTGCGTGCGCCTTCGGCGTTTTCAATAACTTTGGATACGCCGTTTTCCAGCACGGAGACGCAGGAGTTGGTAGTCCCCAGGTCGATACCGATAATTTTGCCCATGATTTACTCTCCCGAAACTTAGATTTTTTTGCCGCAGCAGTGGTGGCTAACTGCGGCAGTACTTAAACGCTTGACTTATAGATGGGGCCGTTACGACTTATTTCAAGCCTGCTCATCAATAGAAGGTGCAACCGGTGCAGGAGCCTTGCTCACCACAACCATTGCCGGGCGCAGCAAGCGACCGTTGAGCTGGTAACCCTTCTGGAACACCTTCAATACGCTGTTCGGCTCAAGATCAGCGTTTTCCTGCATCGCCATTGCCTGGTGATGCTCGGCATTGAACGGCTCGCCGCCTTGCGGATCGATGGCTTCCAGCTGATAACGCTTCAGGGTGTCCTGGAACATTTTCAGAGTCAGTTCGATCCCTTCGCGCATTGGGCGGATGTTTTCGTCGTCCGGATTGGACAGCTCAAGGCCACGCTCCAGGCTGTCGATGATCGGCAACAGATCACCGGCAAATTTTTCCAGGGCGAATTTGTGAGCTTTTTCTACATCCTGCTCGGCGCGGCGGCGGACGTTCTGCAGATCAGCGGCAACACGCAACGATTGATCCTGCGCGCCTGCCAATTGCTCTTCGAGCACTTGCACACGAGCGGCCAGGTCTTCACCTGCGGCCTGGTTGGCGTCTGGATTTTGCGTATCCTGCGTCTGTTCGTCAGCCATAGATTTCTCCTTTCAAAATCATGCGCGAACTCGACTCGCGCTTCTGTTCCGGTATATGGGGCCACAATTTTCAGGTTCAAGGGTTGAGGCGTTACCAAAAGTCTTTCACTTGTCCTGGATCAATTCTTATCAATCATTCCCTGTTGCGCTTAAAAATCCAGTTATTCAAGCAAATCGGACTAAGCATCAGGATTGTCACCTCCAAACAAAACACTGTATAAATAACCAGACCTAAAGCCTGGGAGCGGCCGTCATGCTGGTGCACCTGTCCGTACATAACTACGCCATCGTTGAACATCTGGATCTTGAACTGGATCGCGGGATGAGCGTAATCACAGGCGAAACCGGCGCCGGCAAGTCGATCATGCTCGACGCTCTGGGCCTGACCCTGGGTGATCGCGCCGACAGCGGGGTGGTACGCCCGGGCGCCGACAAGGCCGATATCCTCGCCACCTTTGACCTGGCCGATATCCCGGAAGCCGAGGCCTGGCTTGCCGAGCGCGACCTTAACAATGAAGGCCCGTGCATCCTGCGCCGGGTGATCACGGCCGAAGGGCGCTCCCGCGGCTATATAAATGGCACGCCCTGCCCGCTCGGCGATTTGAAAGCCCTGGGCGAACTGCTGATCGATATCCACAGCCAGCATGAACACCAGTCCCTGCTGAAAACCGACACCCATCGCCGACTCCTCGACGAGTACGCCGGTGCCACCGATCTTGCGCGCCAGGTGCAATTGGCTGCGCAGCGCTGGCGCCAGACCCGCCAGGAGCTGGAGCGCCTCTCCAACTCCGGCGACGAGCAGCGCGCCCGTCACCAGTTGCTCAGCTACCAACTGGAAGAACTGGAAAGCTTGGGGCTCGGCGAGACGGAACTGGAGCAACTGGAACAGGAACACAAGAACCTGACCAACGCCGAAACCCTGCTGGGTATCTGCCGGCAAGTGGTGGAGCAGTGCAGCGAAAGTGATTCCGGCAATGTGCTCAACGCCCTGACTGCAAGCCTGAACCGACTATCCAGCGTGAATAACGCATCAGGCTCGCTGAACGAAGCCACCACCTTGCTGACCAGCGCGCAAATCCAGGTAGAAGAAGCCGTGGGCGAACTGAACCGCTTTCTCGATCACTTCGATGCCGACCCAGCCCGCCTGCAGGATATAGAAGAGCGCCTGGACACCATCTACACCCTGGCGCGCAAACACCGGATCCAGCCGACCGAAGTCGCAACCATGCAGCAAAAGCTGCTGGATGAAATTGAAACCCTGAACGCCAACGACGAATCCATCGAGCGACTGGGTGAAGAGTTGGCGTCCTTTGCTCGCCATTATCACGAGAAAGCCCGAGAACTCAGCGACCTGCGCCATCAGGCAGCGACCGGCCTGGCCAGCGCGGTGGAGCAGGAAATCCAGCGCCTGGGCATGCCCGGCGGGCGCTTCACCATCGAGTTGCACACTAACACCAGCAATGAACTGCTGCCCAACGGCCTTGAACAGGTAGAACTGCTGGTCAGCGCGAACCCGGGCCAGCCACTCAAAGCACTGGCAAAGGTAGCTTCCGGCGGCGAGCTGTCGCGGATCAGCCTGGCGATTCAGGTGATCACCGCCCAGACCTCTCGCGTGCCAACACTGGTATTCGATGAAGTGGACGTAGGGATCGGCGGCCCGACGGCCGAGATCGTGGGCCAGTTGCTGCGCCGGCTGGGCGATCGCGGCCAGGTACTGACCGTTACCCACTTGCCACAAGTAGCCGCCCAAGGGCATCAGCACTTGTTCGTGCACAAGGTGCGAGGCAGCGATGCGACCCATACCGCCGTGTCCAAGCTGAACAAGACCGAACGGGTAGAAGAAGTGGCGCGGATGCTCGGCGGCATCGACTTGACCAAGGAGTCCTTGGCTCACGCGAAGAAAATGGTGGTAACCGCGAAGGCCTGAAGCCTGGCTTACTGAGTATTTTCTTTCTATAGAAAGCACGAAGGCGACCCTAGGGTCGCCTTCGATCGTTTCGCAGAGCGAATCTGCGTAGCTTTCTTACTTTTTCTTACGTATGTAGAGAACCAGATTGTGGTCCACCAAATCGAATCCATGCTGCTCAGCGATCATGTGCTGGAGCTTCTCGATTTCCGGACTGGTGAACTCGATAACCTCATTGGTATCCAGGTCAACCATGTGGTCGTGATGACCGCCGTCGGCCAGTTCGAACACTGCATGACCGCCGTCGAAATTATGACGAACCACCAGTCCTGCTGCTTCAAACTGGGTCAGAACACGGTAAACCGTGGCCAGGCCGACGTCCTCGTTAGACTCCATCAGCGCCTTGTATACATCCTCGGCACTCATGTGGCGCTGCTCAGCAGAATCGAGCATTTGTAGAATCTTGACTCGTGGCAGAGTCACTTTAAGACCGGCTTTGCGTAGTTCGCTATTTTCAACCATGGTTAGCTTTCTCGCGGATGCTGCTTCGCAGCTTCTCTTAATACGGGTATGATCGGCGTTTACGTTGTCCCAGCCAAGATAGTGGAAGTCGCCCACCGATGCAAAACACCAAGCTCTTGCTAACCAGTTTCACCTTTGTGGGACTGCTCGCACTCGCCGGTTGTTCATTCCCCGGGGTTTACAAAATCGACATCCAGCAGGGCAATGTCGTCACGCAGGACATGATAGACCAGTTACGCCCGGGAATGACCCGACGGCAAGTACGGTTTATCATGGGCAATCCCCTGCTGACCGACACATTCCATGCCGATCGCTGGGATTATCTCTATAGCATCCAACCTGGTGGCGGTGAACGCCAGCAGGAGCGGGTCAGTGTCATCTTCAATGGCAATGACCAGCTCGTCAGCCTGTCGGGGGACTTCAAACCGGGCGTAAGCCGCGATGAAGCCTTGCTGGGCAAGGACAACGGCACCACCGCTCCTGCGCCCGCGCAGAACGAGGAGAAGCCCAAGTCCGAGGTACCGGCCAAGCCCGGCTCCTTGCTGGACGAGATCCAGAAAGGCGTCGACGGCGTGCAAACCGTTCCGGTGCCGACTCCAGAACCCCTGGATGCCAGCCCGCAATAAGTTTGCAGCGCTCGATAAAAAGCCCGGCATGCCGGGCTTTTTGTTGTCTGCCGTTTCTCAAGCTATGAATTCTGCTGTTTTGCCTTGGCAGCCTTGGCTGCACGCAAACGACGTATCTCCATCGGATCTGCGAGCAATGGCCGATAGATCTCGATTCGGTCTCCAGCCTGCACCACACGCACGTCAGCGTCCGCTACCACCTTGCCGAAAATCCCCAAGGGGCAATCCTGCAGATTCAGCTCCGGAAATTGCGCAGCCATCCCCGAGCCCAACACTGCGGCCCTGAGGGTTGAGCCCGGTGCTACTGCCAGGCTCATCAACACCTGGCGATCCACCGCGGCGTACACCACCTCGATTTCAACCAATGGCTCAGCCATGCATTTGCTTGGCGCGCTGGCAAAACGCGTCCACCAGTGTATTGGCCGCCTGATTGAACAGTGGCCCCAGGGTGGCACGCACGATAGGGCCGGCATAGTCGAACGACAGGTCCAGGCTGATCTTGCAGGCTTTCTCGTTCAACGCCTTGAACACCCACACACCGTGCAACTGAGTGAACGGACCTTCTTCGAGATTCATCTCGATGGACTGCCCGGGCACCAGCGTGTTGCGCGTGACAAAGTGCTGGCTCAAGCCGCCCTTTGCCACCCCCACGCTGGCAACCATGTGCTCATCACTGCTCTCCAACACCTCGGCAGTCGAACACCAAGGCAGGAACTCCGGGTAACGCGCCACGTCGTTGACCAGGTCATAGAGCGCCTGTGCCGGATAAGGCAGCAGGGCCGAACGTTGAATATGCGTCGTCATGTGAGCGTTATTTCCACAGCTGAGCGGCAAACATCGCGAAAGGACAACAGGATTCGCGAAAGAAAAAAATCAAAAACCAGCCTGCATTGTCCGGGATTCATTCAACACGCTCAAGCACGCAGGTTGACCGTAGCCGACGCGCTCGCAACTCCCTATAATGCCGCCCCTATGGCTAAACAAAAGAAACACCCAACAGGGACCATCGCGCAAAATAAAAAGGCGCGACACGATTACTTCATCGAACATCGTTTCGAGGCTGGTCTGGTCCTGGCCGGCTGGGAAGTAAAAAGTCTGCGTGCCAGCAAGCTGCAGCTGGTCGACAGTTATGTGCTGCTCAAAGACGGCGAGGCATGGCTGCTCGGCAGTCATATCACGCCGCTGATGACCGCGAGCACCCACGTGATCGCCGACCCGGTGCGCACGCGCAAGCTGTTGCTCAATGCCCGCGAGCTGGAAAAGCTCCACGCCGCCGTGCAGCAAAAGGGCTACGCCTGTGTCTGCCTGTCGTGGTACTGGAGCAAGCACCTGGTCAAGTGCGAGATCGCACTGGGCAAGGGCAAGAAGGAATACGACAAGCGTGATACCGAGCGCGAGCGCGATTCCAACCGGGAATTGCAGCGTGCCGTGCGCAACAAGGGCAAGGAAGACTGACTTTCTTGTGACTTGATGTGGATGACGGAGCCCGCTCCCTCATCCACAGCATTTGCTACATCCCTTTGCGCCGTTCCGCCCGGGCCATGCGCTGAACCTCCTGCCGCACTTCCTCCAGCACTTCCTGCACATACAGCAGGTGACGTGTTGAGACTTCCCGTGCCTGCTCGGCACGCCCCTCGATAATCGCCAGGTACAGGTCCCGATGCTGATTGATCAGCATGTCGCGGGTCTCCGTACGCTGCTGGTACATGCCGCCAATATTGGTCACCACATTACGCTTGAGCAGGTCGAACAGGCCGCGAATGGTGTGCAGCAATACCGCGTTATGGCTGGCCTCGGCGATGGCCAGGTGAAACCTCGCATCCGCCGCGCCCTCTTCCGCCCGACTCACTTCATCCGACCGCGTGTAGCAATCCTGCAACTCCTCGAACGCCGCGGTCAGCCGCTCGCGGTCCACCTCAGTGGCACGCAACGCTGCGTAATACGCGCAAGAGGCCTCCAGGGTCTGACGAAACTCCAGAAGATCACGCTGAGCCTCCGGATTATTTTCCAGCAGATGCAGCAGCGGATCACTGAAGGTTGAACCCAGCGACTCCACCACATAATTGCCACCACCTTGGCGACTGATCAGCAAACCTTTTGCCACCAGCTTTTGGATCGCCTCACGCAACGACGGCCGCGACACCCCGAACTGCTCGGCCAGTGCGCGCTCGGCCGGCAAGCGCTCGCCCGACTTCAGCGTGCCCTCAAGGATCATGCCCTCAAGCTGCTCGACGATGTCGTCAGACAAACGGCGCTGACGCACCTGATCAAACCCCATAACTCACTCTCCACCATCCCGACCACTCGCCGGGGCCCCTATTCTGGCCTATCGCCGAGTATCCGGCACCTATCAGAACGCCCTCGTTTAAGCCAATCAGCCCCCACCAACCCCGACCTACGACCAAAGATTCACAAGCGGCAAATTGACACATCCCCCAGAAGGCTTTTAACCTAGCCAACGGTGATTGTAAATTGGTAATACCAATTACCCAAATCATCCAAGCAGTGCCTGACCAACAACAATTAGGGGCCACCCCATATGCAAACCTGGCAACAGCTCTACAGCCCGCTCGGCAGCCTCGGCCTGTCCGCACTGGCCGCCGTCATTCCCATCGTATTTTTCTTCCTGGCCCTGGCGGTGTTTCGCCTCAAAGGCCACGTTGCGGGCAGCATCACCCTGGCACTGTCGATCCTGGTGGCGATCTTTGCCTTCCAGATGCCGGTCGACATGGCGCTCGCCGCCGCCGGTTATGGCTTCGCCTACGGCCTATGGCCAATCGCCTGGATCATCGTCGCCGCCGTATTCCTGTACAAACTGACGGTCAAGAGCGGCCAGTTCGAAATCATCCGCAGCTCCGTGCTGTCGATTACCGACGACCAGCGCCTGCAAGTGCTGCTGATCGGCTTCTGCTTCGGCGCGTTCCTGGAAGGCGCCGCCGGTTTCGGCGCACCGGTGGCGATTACTGCCGCACTGCTGGTAGGCCTGGGTTTCAACCCGCTGTATGCCGCCGGCCTGTGCCTGATTGCCAATACCGCCCCCGTTGCGTTCGGCGCACTGGGGATTCCAATCATCGTGGCCGGGCAGGTGACCGGGATCGATGCATTCAAGATCGGCGCCATGGCCGGTCGCCAGCTGCCGCTGCTGTCGCTGTTCGTGCCGTTCTGGCTGGTGTTCATGATGGACGGCCTGCGCGGCGTCAAGGAAACCTGGCCTGCCGCGCTGGTTGCGGGCCTGAGCTTCGCCGTAACCCAGTTCTTCACCTCGAACTTCATCGGCCCGGAACTGCCGGACATCACCTCGGCCCTGGCCAGCCTGATTTCTCTGACCCTGTTCCTGAAAGTCTGGCAGCCCAAGCGTAGTGCCGGCGCGCAAATCGTTGGCGCAACGTCCGGCACTGCCGTCACTGCCAGCGCCGGTGGCTTTGGCCTGCCTCGCAACACCCTGGCTTCGCCTTACAGCCTGGGGGAAATTTTCAAGGCCTGGTCGCCGTTCCTGATCCTGACCGTGCTGGTCACCATCTGGACCCTCAAGCCGTTCAAGGCGATGTTCGCCGCCGGCGGCGCGATGTACAGCTCGGTATTCAACTTTGCGATCCCGCACCTGGATCAACTGGTGATCAAGGTCGCGCCCATCGTTGCCACCCCGACAGCCATCCCGGCGGTATTCAAGCTTGATCCGATTTCCGCCACCGGCACGGCGATTTTCTTCTCCGCCCTGGTATCGATGCTGGTGCTGAAGATTGATTTCAAAACTGGTCTGACCACCTTGAAAGAAACTTTTTATGAGCTGCGCTGGCCGATCCTTTCCATCGGCATGGTGCTGGCCTTTGCCTTCGTCACCAACTATTCGGGCATGTCATCAACCATGGCCCTGGTGCTGGCGGCTACCGGCGCGGCATTCCCGTTCTTCTCGCCATTCCTTGGCTGGCTCGGAGTGTTTCTGACCGGCTCCGACACCTCGTCCAACGCGCTGTTCAGCTCGCTGCAAGCCACTACCGCGCACCAGATCGGCGTCAACGACACCTTGCTGGTAGCGGCAAACACCAGCGGCGGCGTGACCGGCAAGATGATCTCGCCGCAGTCGATCGCCGTGGCATGCGCCGCGACTGGCCTGGTGGGCAAGGAATCCGACCTGTTCCGCTTTACCCTCAAGCACAGCCTGTTTTTCGCGACGATCGTCGGGCTGATCACCTTGGCCCAGGCTTACTGGTTCACCGGTATGCTGGTGCACTAAGACCTGCACGCGATAGGGTAAGAACCGACGCCGGGCAGCGATTCCGGCGTCTGCTATTTCTGGAGGACCGATGAGCCTGCCTGCTGCTTTTCTGAGCGACGCCGCACAACTGATCCCGAAAGATCGTCGTTTCGACGATCCACTTTCCACCCTCGCCTTCGGCACCGACGCCAGCTTTTACCGACTGATCCCACAACTGGTAATCCGGGTTGAATCGGAAGATGAAGTGGTGGCCCTGCTGCAACTGGCCCAGCGCGACCGCGTGCCGGTGACCTTTCGTGCGGCGGGCACCAGCCTTTCGGGACAGGCCATCAGCGACTCGGTACTGATCGTGCTGGGGGACAATTGGAACGGGCGTGAGATTCGCGGCCAGGGCACACAAATTCGTCTGCAGCCCGGCGTGATCGGGGCGCAGGCCAACGCCTGGCTGGCACCGTTCGGGCGCAAGATCGGCCCGGACCCGGCGTCGATCAATGCCTGCAAGATTGGCGGCATCGTCGCCAACAATGCCAGCGGCATGTGCTGCGGCACGGCGCAGAATACCTATCACACCCTGGCGGGCATTCGCTTGGTGCTGGCCGACGGCAGCCGCCTGGACACGGAAGATCCGGCCAGTGTTGCGGCCTTTCGCCAACGCCATGGCGAGCTGCTTGACCGCCTGGCGGCACTCGGTCGAGAAACCCGGGCAAACGCTGAATTGGCTGCAAAAATCCGCCACAAATACCGTCTGAAAAATACCACCGGGTTGTCACTCAACGCCCTGGTGGATTTCGACGAGCCACTGGATATCCTCAGCCATTTGCTGGTCGGCTCCGAAGGCACCCTGGGCTTTATCAGCGCAGTGACCTACGACACGGTGATCGACCACCCGAACAAAGCCTCGGCCCTGATCGTGTTCCCGGATGTGGAAACCTGCTGCAACGCGGTGACCGTACTCAAAACCCAACCTGTTTCAGCGGTTGAACTACTGGACCGGCGCAGCATGCGTTCGGTGCAGGACAAACCCGGCATGCCGGCTTTCGTACAGCAGCTATCGGAAAATGCCTGCGCCCTGCTGATCGAATCCCGCGCCGCCTCGCCCTCGCTGCTGCATGAGCAACTGGCGCTGATCATGGCTTCCCTGGCCAGCTTCCCAGTGGAGAAACAAGTCGACTTCACCGAAGACCCGGTGGAAAACGCCCGCCTGTGGGCGATCCGCAAAGACACCTTCCCCGCCGTGGGCGCCGTGCGTAAAACCGGCACCACCGTAATCATCGAAGACGTGACCTTCCCGGTGGAACAACTGGCCATTGGCGTTAATCGCCTGATCGAGTTGTTCGACAAACATCACTACGACGAAGCGATCCTTTTCGGACACGCCCTGGAAGGCAATCTGCACTTTGTGTTCACCCAAGGCTTCAACAGCGCGGAAGAAGTCGCGCGCTACCAGGCGTTCATGGACGACGTCGCCCAGTTGGTGGCCGTGGAGTTTGGCGGCTCGCTGAAGGCCGAGCACGGTACCGGTCGCAACATGGCGCCCTTTGTCGAACTGGAATGGGGCAGCGATGCCTACCAATTGATGTGGCAGCTCAAGCGCCTGCTTGACCCCAACGGCATTCTCAACCCGGACGTGGTGCTCAGCGAAGACCCGCAAATCCACCTCAAGCACCTCAAGCCACTGCCCGCCGCTGACGAGCTTGTGGATAAGTGCATCGAGTGCGGTTTCTGCGAACCGGTGTGCCCGTCGAAGGGGCTGACCCTGAGCCCGCGCCAGCGCATTGTGATCTGGCGCGATATCCAGGCCAGGAAACGCGCCGGTATCGACACCACTGAACTGGAAGAGGCGTATCAATACCAGGGCATCGACACCTGCGCGGCGACCGGGCTTTGTGCCCAGCGCTGCCCGGTAGGCATCAATACCGGCGACCTGGTGAAAAAGCTGCGCAGCCGCGACGCCGACCGTACGAAAACCGCCGAATGGCTATCGGCGCATTTCGCCACGGCACTGCAAGGTGCGCGCTTCACCCTGCACGTGGCCAACGGTGCGCGCATGCTGCTGGGCGCTCCGCGACTGGCGAAGCTCTCGGCCACGGTAACCCGGCTGTCCAAGGGGCAAATCCCCCAATGGACCAACGCCATGCCGCAACCGGAAAAGGCCATTCGCTTCAGCCCCGCCGTGAGCGATGAGCGACCCCGCGTGGTGTACCTCGCCGCCTGCGTATCACGCGCGATGGGCCCGGCAGCCGGCGACCACGAACAGATGTCGCTGTACGACAAAACCCGTGGCCTGCTGGAAAAAGCCGGTTATCAGGTAGTCTTCCCCGACAATCAGGACAACCTCTGCTGCGGCCAACCATTCGCATCCAAGGGCTACGCCGAACAAGCCGAACACAAACGCCAGGAACTGATCGGCGCCCTGCTCCACGCCAGCCGTGGCGGCCTCGACCCGATCTACTGCGACACCAGCCCGTGCACCCTGCGCCTGGTCCAGGACCTTGCCGAAACCCGTCTCGACCTATACGACCCCGTGCGTTTTATCCGCACGCACCTGATGGACCGCCTCGACTTCACCCCCCAGGAAGCCCCGATCGCCGTGCACGTCACCTGCAGCACCCAACACCTGGGAGAGAGCCAGGCGCTGATCGACTTGGCCAGGCGTTGCAGCAAAAACGTGGTGATCCCTGAAGGCATTCATTGTTGTGGTTTTGCCGGCGACAAAGGCTTTACCACGCCCGAATTGAATGCCCACTCGCTACGCACCCTGAAGGACGCCGTGCAGTATTGCAGCGAGGGCATCTCCACCAGCCGTACGTGTGAGATTGGCCTGACACAACACGGTGGAATTGATTACCACGGCCTGGTGTACCTGGTGGATCGAGTAACCCAGGCGCGCGCCCACTAGGGCCGCCCTCTTTGGGTGCAAAACCTAATGATTTCGGGGTTTTTCGACTAATCCAGCGACAAAACAGAACCCCTGCGCGCCGGCGTAGTCATCTGCATAGGCCTCGACAAACGAGGCTCATCAGTGACCTCGCTGGCTGCACGGAAAACCGGCAGCATCGAGCCCTATTTGCACAAGGAGATACCCATGAAGCGTTCCGCTCTTGCTGGTTTGTTCATTACCGCTGCGATGCTGGCGTCCCCCGCGTTTGCGGCCGGAACAAAAGACGATCTGTGCCAAATCAACCTGGACAAAATCAACAACGGTAAAGCGTTGCTCGCCACCGACACCAGCGGCAAATCTGGCGAAATCGACACCGCCGTTTCCCAAGCCAAGGCAGCCCATGCGGCAGGCGATGACAAGAAATGCATCGAGATCACCTCCAAGGCCCTGCAAAGCCTGCAAGACTCGGACAAAGGCGGCAATCAGTAACTCGCTGATTGCTCGAGGCCAACCTTCGGGTTGGCCTTCTGTGACCGATTGACGTACACTGCACAGGCTTGTCACTCACTAAGAAACAACGAGTTACAAGCACGGGGCCGTTTAGGATTCGACGCCGGTTGCGAAACTTTAGGTGCATGCCGAGTTGGTAACAGAACTCGTAAATCCACTGTTGCAACTTCTTATAGTTGCCAATGACGAAACCTACGGGGAATACGCTCTCGCTGCGTAAGCAGCCTTAGCCCTTCCCTCCTGGTACCTTCGGGTCCAGCAATCATCAGGGGATGTCTGTAAACCCAAAGTGATTGTCATATAGAACAGAATCGCCGTGCAGTACGTTGTGGACGAAGCGGCTAAAACTTACACAACTCGCCCAAAGCACCCTGCCCTTCGGGTCGCTGAGGGTTAACTTAATAGAAACGGCTACGCATGTAGTACCGACAGCGGAGTACTGGCGGACGGGGGTTCAAATCCCCCCGGCTCCACCAAATACACATCTAAAGACGTCCACGGACGTCTTTTTTTGTGCCTGAAATCCAGTAAATACAAGGGTTTAGGGTCTATTAGCGTCCATAGACGTCCGACACAATCCGCGTTATCGGGTATTCCAGATGGTATTCCAAGCACTTCAGTGGTAATTTTTGGAATACCAATTGATGTCATGGAACACCTCATGTGCGCCCAAGCTACCCGCCTCTCTGACCGCCAGCTCAAAGCGGTAAAGCCGAAAGACAAGGACTACGTCCTCAGCGATGGAGACGGTTTACAGCTGCGCGTGAGGGTCAATGGCTCTACGCTCTGGAACTTCAACTATCGGCAACCGATCACCAAGAATCGCATCAATATGGGTCTTGGCACCTACCCGGAACTCTCGCTCGCACAAGCCCGGAAAAAAACGGTCGAAGCCAGAGAGCTTCTCGCCCAGGGCATCGACCCTAAAGAACAACGTAGCGAGTTGGAACAGACAAGAAGGCAAGCAACCGAACACACATTCGAGAACGTGGCATCTGCCTGGTTTGAACTGAAAAAGGATTCTGTAACTCAGGCTTATGCCGAGGACATCTGGCGCTCGCTCACACTGCATGTCTTCCCATCGCTGAGAACAACACCCATCTCGCAGATCAATGCCCCGGTGGTCATCGAGCTGCTACGCCCTTTGGAAACGAAAGGTAGTCTCGAGACAGTGAAGCGACTGACGCAACGACTTAACGAGATCATGACCTATGGCGTGAACTCAGGAATCATCTTCGCCAATCCGCTCAGCGGCATCCGGGCTGTTTTCAAGAAACCAAAAAAACAGAACATGGCCGCCCTTCGTCCTGAAGAGCTGCCAGAACTAATGATCGCCATCGCCAACGCGAGTATTAAAAGAACAACACGCTGCCTGATCGAATGGCAGCTCCACACCATGACCCGCCCCGCCGAAGCCGCCACGACATCTTGGGCTGATATTGATTTAGATAAGAAAATTTGGACGATCCCAGCGGAGCGCATGAAGAAGCGACGCGCTCACGTCATACCGCTGACCGACCATGCAGTTGCCCTGCTAGACACAATCAAGCCCTACAGCGGCCACAGAGAATACGTGTTCCCGGCCGATAGAGATCCACGAGATCACTGCAACAGCCAGACAGCAAACATGGCTCTGAAACGTATGGGCTTTGAAGGACGATTGGTCAGCCATGGCATGCGCTCCATGGCCAGTACCATCCTGAATGAGAAAGGATGGAACTCAGAGCTGATCGAGGTCGCGCTTGCTCACGTGGATAAAGATGAAGTGCGCAGCGCATACAACCGTGCGGACTACATTGAGCGCAGACGCCCAATGATGATTTGGTGGAGCGAACATATTCACCAGGCGGCTACTGGCAGTCTTTCAGTTTCAGCCGTTCAAAGTACAAGAGTCTTAAAATCGGTATCGATGGGATAGTTAGTTACAGCGAGCCTGACTATCCCCGATAGCGTTAACCAGTCGCAGAAGGGACAACAGTTAACAGTTACCTGCCCCCTCCTCACCGCACAGATTCGTACACGTTGAACTACCGCATGGGATCCTGCCTTGGGTAGCGGCTTTGTTCGCTCGACCGAAGACTTTACGCACAATTTAAGGGGGCGGTCGACTGCAAATGGTAGTTGCATTTTTACAATGCTCATTGCGAAAACGCCGGTTATGGCAATCGTTTTTTGCCGCCGATACTCCGTAAGTCAGCGCCTTAACTTTCGGAAAAATAATGACTAGAAGCTACCTTGATAACGAGCTCTCGCGATCTCCCGATATCCCTCAAATGCATGACCTGCAGAAACAGAGTTGGACCACGCAGCAGTTCGGGGGTTATGTCATATGAGACTTCGTAGCAAGGTAATCCTCCTGGCGCTTGTCCCTACCTTTATCCTCGCAGTGGCACTAAGTGCGGTGTCAATCACCGTGCTATTTCGCCTAGCGCAGGAGGAGGTAGAGCAAGCCCGGCAGCTACTGTTGAAAGAACGCAGTGCAGCGCTCGAAAACCACGTCCAGATGGCTGTCTCTTCTGTAAAAGCCATCTATGACACCTCGACCTTTGGCGACGTGGAGGCCAGAGATCGCGCGGTGCAAATCATGCGCAAGCTTTCCTATGGCGAACAGGGTTATTTTTTCGGATATGACCGAGACATCGTGCGACTGTTTTGGGCTAATAAGGATATCGATATAGGTGTTAGTTTTTATAACGCCATGGACGCTAACGGTGTTTACGTTATCCGCGAACTGAACCGTCTAGCGCGTGAAGGTAAACATTTCTTGCGCTACGACTGGCCCATGCCAGGCAGTGACAAACCGGTTCCGAAGCTCGGTTACTCAGTGCTCCTAGACAAGTGGGACATGATGATCGGTTCCGCAGTAAACCTCGATGACATTGAGGAGGAAGTCAGTCACATTGCGCAAACCCAATACGCTCGAATCAATACTCTAGCCACGGGTATTGTGATTGCTGATCTGGTGCTACTGCTCTTGATTGCAGTGATAGCTGTGATTCTAGGTAATTCTATTATCAAACCTGTTTTGGTTATCCAATCCAATCTCGATGATATCGCCGCCGGTGAAGGTGATTTGACTCGTCGCCTGCCTGTCAGCAGCAAAGATGAGCTTGGAGCCCTAGCTAACTCCTTCAACCAGTTTGTCGAAAAAATTCAAGGCGTAGTGAGGCAAATTGTCGAGGTCACTCGCGATCTTACTGAGCATTCAAAGGAAATGGCCGCCCAGGCACAACAAACTGAGCTCGTGATGGATCGCCAAAAACTGGAAACAGATCAAGTCGCGACGGCGGTGCATGAAATGTCTGCTGCGTCACACGAAATCTCTCGTAGCGCTCAAAGCGCTGCTACTGCCGCTAAAGAAACAGACGAGGTGGGGGCTGCTGCCCGGAATGTCGTAAACGGAGGGATCGCGAGCATTCATTCGCTGATTGAAGACGTGAATGTGACGAGCATGTCGTTAGACCGGCTTCAGCACGATGCGCAGTCGATTGTCGGTGTGCTTGACGTCATACGCTCAATCGCCGAGCAAACCAATCTGTTAGCGTTGAATGCTGCTATTGAAGCGGCTCGAGCAGGAGAGGCTGGCCGTGGTTTTGCAGTGGTCGCGGATGAGGTTCGAGCTCTCGCAAGCAGGACACAAAACAGTACCCAAGAAATTCAAGGCATGATCAATCGCCTTCAATCAGGTACGTCCGCCGCCGTGAAAGCGATGGTTAGCTCCAGTGAAAAAGGCAAAATTTCCGGAGGCCAAGCTAACGAGGCAGGTGATTCGTTAGACGCTATGGCTCAGCTAGTCAGTACGATCAATGGTATGAGTGCTCAGATTGCCACCGCTGCCGAGGAGCAAACAGCAGTCGCTGAAGAGATCAATCAAAGCATGACCAGTATTGCCCTCGCAGCTGAAATGGTCGCACAAGAAACTCAAAAGGGTGCCGCTACCGCTAGAAGTGTCGCTGGACTTGGTGACAGGCTTGACGCGCTCGTTAAACAATTCCGAATCTGATCCCGCTTTCTTGCAGCAGTGAGGGCCATTGGCCTGCCCCAGTTCTACTGAAGACGCTGCCCGATGCTTCGATGCACGGAGTCAGTACTCAATAAACCCAGTGATTGGGGCAATACAATGAACGAGGCTAGCCCTTCAGCGACGTAGAGCGTAGACGTCACAACCCTCCTCGGCGGGGTTGCATTGAGCAGGCTGGTATCGGCAACATCGGTGCGTTGTGTCCGATCAATTTCAGGATGTCCTGGGAAGCTTGAATTGCTAGGAGATCTTTTACTTCAGGGTAGTCGGCATCGTGACGGAGTCTGGAGTGAAACCGATGTCAGATGCCGGACTATCAATCGGTTTGGGCGAATAGTGGATCCTTAAGAAGGAGATTCTCGAGGAAACTGACCGTCGCTTTAACGCGAGGTATGTATCGTAGTTCATGGTGTACGCCTAGCCATAAGTCTCGGGTTACGCGGACGTCTTCAGCTAATAGCCGAAGTAGCCCGAAGCGGCTAGCGTCCGCGAACTCGGGTAGTAGCACTATTCCGACGCCCGCCGCGGCAGCAAACATTTGCGCGAGCATGCTGGAGGATTGGAAAGCATAAGTCGGTTTATCCACTACCTCTTCAAGCCAACGAACAGCATTGATATGAATCAGATCACCGATATAGCCCACAAATTTGTGCTGAGATAATTCCCCGGCGTTCTCAGGGGCGCCGTACTGCTCGATATAGCTGGGGGCAGCATACAGATGGAGTGAAAACCGCCCCATATGCTCAGTGTCGAGGCCTTTTCCATGGGGCTTGAAAAAGCCCAGAAATACATCAGCTTCTCGACGAGTGACATACAGCTGCTGCGCAGAGGTGACAAGTTCGACAGTTATGGCTGGAAATTCACGATTGAGGTCCACCAATCTGCTGCTGAGGTATAGCGATGCAATGCCCTCCATGGTGCCAATGCGCACTGGACCATGCAGAGCATTTGATCTCCGTTCAAGCGCTGCGGTCAGCGCCGCAAAGCCGTTGTCCATTTCTTGCACCGACTCAAGCAATTCTCCGCCAAATCCATTTAGAGCAAACCCCATGTGATTTCGCTCGAACAAACTGCCGCCAAGAATGTATTCAAGCTGAGCAATGCGCCGGCTGACCGTGGATTGGTCGATGCTCAGCTTGCGTGCTGCCTTCAGCAAGTTGCCAGTTCGCGCAACGGCCAGAAAGATCCTCAGATCGTTCCAGTTAAGATGGTCTAGAGACACAGAGTACCCTCGGTTACAGATTGAGTAGGACAAAGCACAAAGGTCCTGAAACAGGCCGAGCTTTTTGGAACAAAAAATTGCGCGAAAAAAAAGCCTCACCAACAGGTAAGGCTTTTTTTTCGCAGAGACGCCGATTACATAAAGCTGTAGGTGTAATTGAAGATCAGACGGGTCTGGTCCTGGGCATTGATATTGGTATCGCCACGATACGTGCCGTGACGCAGTGTCGTACCAAACCCTTTCAACGCTCCTGTTTGAATCACGTAATCAACGCGCAGGTCGCGCTCCCACTCGGATTGGTCGTTACCTATTCCATTGGTAGCTTTGATGTTTTCACCGCGCAGATAGGCGGCCGAAGCCTTCAGGCCTGGAATGCCCAGCGAGGCGAAGTCGTAGGTGTACTGACCGAAAGTGGTGTTTTCACCGGCACGGACGAAGCTGTTGATCATGGCGTCGGTGAACAGGTAGAAACTTGCACCACCGGCACCGTAATTGTGGCCGCTGTTATTGAGCAGGCTTCCCTGATTCAAATAGACGAAGCCGCCGTCATCGTTGACGCGCTGATGACCGACCAGGAAGGCGTTGCCACCCAGGGTGTAAGTGAACATGGCGCTCCAGGTCTTGTTATCGACCTCGCCTGGGTTCTTGGCGAACCCACCGTTGTTATTGAATGTGTAACCTGGATCGCCGTTCTTGCCATCGGAACTGCTATCGAAATAGCGAATGTCGGTCTTGAACGACTGGTTTGTGCTGATCGGGTAAACGTGCACCAAGCCAAGGAAGTTCTGCTTATAGTAGTCTTCTAGGTTCGCATAGTAGTACTGCAGCGTCAGGTCCTTGGTGACCTTCCAGTCAGCACCGGCATAACGGAACTGGTTACTTTCCTGGGTACCACCATTCACCGCCAGGCCGGTGCTGTTGCTCGAGGCGCGACCTGTCGCGTGCTCCAACTGACCCACGTTGAAGGTCACGTTGTCGATTTCCTTCGAGGTGACGGTGCCACCCTCGAAAGTTTGTGGCAGCAGCGAGTGTCGTTCGCAATTAGGATCGGCATGTTTGGCTGCAGACCACTACCGTAATGGGCCTCTGTCTTGGAGAAGCGAGCTTTGACGTTGCCCGCAAGGCGACTCCATTCATCCACTGCCGAGCCATCAGAATCGCTAGGAGAGAAAGAGTTATTGTCCGGGTGATGGCCCTTGCCACCGTCCAGATGGAAACCGACCAGCGCCTGGGCGTCAAAACCGAAACCGACGACACCTTGGGTGAAGCCTGACTGGAAATCGAACTTGAGTCCCTCAGCGGTTTCTCGCTGATTGTTAGCAGGAGTACTCGGACCTTCGCGAGCATCGGCGTTGTAATACATGGTTCGCGAACTGACGGATACCTTGCTGTCTTCGATGAAGCCTGCAGCGACTGCCTGCTGCGTCAAAAACCCCGCAGCCACGGCTAGGGTCAAGGTGAACTTGCTCATTTTGAAGCTCCTCTCGTTTTTATAGTTGTGTTCTTGGCCCAGATTCATTTCCACCGGCTCAGTGATTGGCTCTATTGCGTGAGTTATAAGTCTCTAGTTTTTACTTGTAAACCTATGGAATTAGTCAAATCAGCTGCCACTTGCCTTTAGGGTGTGATGAATCCGAAATAATTGGTTAGACAAGTTTTGATTTGTGTGTCGAGACGCGTGAAAAGGTGCTGGCTCCTTAAAGGATCGGGAGCCAGCATCGATGCCAAGTGGTAATTCGAGAGTGCGGTTGTGGTGCGCTTTGGGGATGCGGCCCTTCAGCTACCGCACCTACAACAACTTCCATGTGTTTTTTGTCGCTAAGAGTACAATGATGAAACATATTAAATCATGTTAATGATTAACAGCCTCTTCCACTCCGATACCACTGTCACGTCGAAACACTAGAGCCCGCCATTTCTCATCAGCATCTATCCGCCGCCGGTAGAGCAAAGATCCCAACACTAGAAAGAGTGCGCCGAGTGGAACAGAAATTATTCCTGGGTTTCTCAAACTGATCAGCGGCTTTTCCAAACCAACCAAACTTGTTGTTTGTGTGCCAGTAGCGTCAAATTTATCCTTGTTCGCCTGTAGATTTACGCGTGCCTTGGAAATTTTTGAAGTAAGGGCATCGATCTCGCTCTGGTTGAGGTTTGGCTCATCAAGATGCAGTTTTAGCGTCCGAATTTCCTCAGTTAGGTTATTCATAGCTAACGTAGTATCTGCTCGAATGGCCGATGGGTATTGCATGTTAGGCGAAACGAGTACAAGAGCTATTGCAGTTAACGTTCCACCAAGTACTCCACAGATAACACCAAATATGTTGCAGTGTTTCCAGTAAAGCGTACCTATCAAAGCGGGAAGGTTGGCAGATGCTGCAACGGCATAAGCAAGTGCGACCAACTGTGCCACATTTTGCCCTTTGGCTAACAGGCTCGCGAAAATAGCAACTGCACCTACAATAATCGCTGCAAGTTTCCCTGCAATCATCTGCTGCCGGTCTGTAGCTTCGCCCTTCTTGATTGCTCCTACGTAGATGTCGTGCGCCAGCGACGATGCAGCTGCGAGGGTTAATCCTGCAACGACCGCAACAATCGTAGCGAACGCAACTGCAGCTACTAGGCCAAGCAGTATGTTGCCTGATGCCGTAAGTGATCCGCCTCCGAGGAACTGCGCCAGTAACGGAGCTGCCAGGTTGCCGCCTTTCTCACCAGCGATGATGTTCGAGCTTCCCACATAATAAGCCGCGGCGAAGCCCAGGAAAATTATGAGTAAATGACATGCCCCAATCGCAAGCATGGCCCACAGCACAGACTTACGTGCGGTTTGTGCGTCACGAACAGTGAAAAAACGCATGAGAATATGAGGCAATGCGGCGGTACCGAGCGTAAGCGCCAAACCTAACGAAACTTGCTCCATTGGGTTTTTCAGGTACAAGCCCGGCTCGAAGAATGTTTTCGTGACGAGCTTTGCATCCTCACCCGTAACAAGTGCGCGACCATGCGCAAGATAATCGAATAGCGTAGTTTGATTTATCAGCGACTCGAAAAAGGCTGCGATATTGAGATGGAACGGTAAAAGCGCCAGAATTGTTAGCCCTGCACAAGCGGTAAGCAGCAGGCCAGCCTTGATAATTTGTACCCAAGTTGTTGCCGTCATCCCGCCAAGTGTAACGTATGCGAGCATCAGTACCCCAACGACGACGACGGAAACCTCATACTTCACGCCTAGCAAGGCATAGAGCAAGACCGCGCCACCAACAATTTGGGGGATCATGTAAGCAATTACAATTACCACGCTTGACGTAGCGGCCAGGATCTTAGACGTGCGAAAGTCATAACGATACGCAAGTACATCGCCAAATGTATAGCGACCAAGATTTCGACATGGCTCAGCAACAAATAGAAGAACAGGCATTAATGCTACAAAGAAACCTACAAGGTAAATGATGCCGTCAAACCCATAGAGTGCGATTAGACCTGATACCCCAAGAAACGCCGCGGCAGATAGATAGTCGCCAGCAATCGCCAAACCATTCTGAACCCCAGAGATTCCTCCGCCAGCGGTGTAGAAATCACGGGTGCTTTTTCCTTGCTTTGAAGCCAACCATGTGATGATTAGCGTCAGTAAAATGACCGTCAAAAACGCAGAAAACGCATGAGGCTTGTATTCTTCTGGTACCAAATCTGCTGCATTTGCATGGGCTGTTATTAGCATAACGCCACATCCGGCAGTACAGTGTTTAATTATGTTCATGGTCTGCTCTCCAGGTGCTGGCAAACAACTTTATCTGAGCATCAATGCGCTTCATGCGATATGCATAAATCAACGCGAGACCTCCAACAAAGAAATATTGCGACAATGCAAAGGCAGTTCCTATATTAAGCCCTCCAATCAGCGGTAATACATAGATATCTCGAAACCAGCCTGCGCCGATGATGAAAGCAAAATAGTAAGTGAAGAAGACCGCGCTGAGCGTTATCAACATTCTATTTTTCTCAGCCATGCACTTTTCGAATGAATCGACTGCTGACGATTTTTCGCCCATCCGTAAATCCGCTTGGAATACTTGATGAATGGTGTTCACGATTGCCAGTCCTCCAGAATTCTGGAATAAATATTTACGCACTCATGAATGCGCTCCACGCTGCACCATTCATCTGTTTGATGCGCACAAGAGGGCTCTCCGGGGCCTAGTACAATTGCTGGTACGTCGCCAAATACCTCTCTGAGTACAGGGCCGTCGGTAAAGAAGGCAACGGTTCGTGCCTGTGATTTCTCACCAGTAACTGACTCGACAGTTTCTGTTACCTGGCGAATCCATAGGTTGGAAAGATCGTTCGAAAGTGCCGGAACGTCGACATCCGTTGAGAGCTGCACTTTATCGCCGATATGGGCTCCAACCCTGCCGCATAAGTCGTGATGCGAGATCCCGCATACGGTGCGAATATCGATGGTGAAGGCGGAGATGTCGGGAACTGAGTTGACATTCATGCCTCCCGTGATCGTGCCAACATTCAAGGTAGGGTTGCCGAGCAATGGATCGACCGGAGTGTCAAAGTCGAATTGCCGCAATTTTTGGATCGCATCTACAGTGTGGTAGATAGCGTTATCACCAAGTTCAGGCATGGCACCGTGCGCAGTTTTCCCGTTTGCTTTGCCTGTTAGCCAGAGTGCGCCTTTGTGGCCAACAACACATCGGTTCGAGGTGGGCTCACCGATGAGCAGTGCACCAACGTCCATGCCGGGCAGGTCAAGCTCACATAAGCGCTTAGCCCCTTCGCAGCCAGTCTCCTCACCAGCGGTCAGTACGACCAAGACTGGTGGCATAAAACCATTCGTAGTCTTGAATCTTTCCAGCGCGCTAAGGAACGCTGCAATACCGCTTTTCATATCTGAAGAGCCGCGACCGTAAAGACGATCGCCTATCACCTCGCCACCTAATGGCTTTTGGGTCCATGGGGCAGCCCCCAATGGGACTGTGTCGAGATGGCCTGTGAAACACAATCTCGATCCGGACGCCGTGGCGTTCCATGCGAGAAGATTAGACCGTCCCTTTCCAATCGATTGGACCAGCGTTGCAAGTCCCAATGAGTTTAGAGCCAGCTCCAAAGCATTGACGAGCTCGCCTTCATTGCCGGGGGGATTGATCGTGTTGGTGCAAACCAGGTGTCGCGTCAGTTCTATGGGGTCACGCAGACTTAGGGGCACGATGGGATTCCTATGTTAGGAAACAAGAAGCCGAACCTAGACATGACGGCAGGAATAGCCATGTACTGGTACGTTATATTTTTTGTACCAGCAGAATTTATAGCGGCATGCCATTCAGGTCAACAGAAAAGGCACAAATGGTCGTCATCAAATACGACCGTATGTCTTAGGCATGAGTCGTGCACCTTTTTTGTCCTAGCATTTTGGCTTCATGCATCTGAACGGTGCGTCTTTGTGTGTAGGTTTGTCCCAGTTCGAGTTAGAGTATGTCTACGTGCCTAGGAGTCAGTCGTTCGCTAAACAAAATCCCCCGAGTGGGTTAAGCGATCGCAAAGAGTTAGTCGAGGATTTGTATGTTCAAGCTGCAACCCCATGAAATTGCTGAAGGCAAGGCAGAGTCGATTCGGCGTGCGATTGAGCAGGCCATCCTGGATGATCGTCTTAAGCCTGGTGAAAGCCTTCCCACAGTGCGCAGCCTTGCCGCTGACCTAGGCGTCAACAAAAACACTGTGGTTGTTGCTTATCGTCAATTACAGATGACAGGCTTGGTGGTGTCTGATGGGAGACGCGGTTCGATCGTCGCGAACCAGTCTTCGCCCGGCCCATCGTCCGAATCCGGCCCCCCTCAGATGATGTCGGTGCGTGACGGCAACCCTGATATAGCCTTTCTTCCCGACGAAAACGATATTCGCGACGCGTTCTCTCGTATGAATCTGGAGAATCACCTTTATGGTGAGCAACGGAATAACCCAGGATTCGTGAAGTGGGCAGTGGAATGCTTCTCGGCGGACGGTGTACCCGTGGATAAGGGCATTTTTGTTTCCGCCGGCGCTCTCGATTTGATCGAGCGCGCCCTCGACGCGGCCGGGCTCGTTCCGGGTGACAAGGTTGGTGTAGAGGATCCCGGCTATATGAGTTTGCTAGCCTTGACGCGCTTGATGGGATTTGAACTGGTACCGCTTGCGCTCGATCAGCACGGAATCCTGCCAGAAAGCTTGCAGTCAGCGCTTGATGGGGGCGTAAAGGCCGTTTTGTTTAGTAGCCGTGCACAGAATCCAACCGGCATCTCGACCTCGAAAGAGCGCGCATTGGCACTGAAAGAGATCGCTGCCAATGCCGATGATGTTCTGTTCATAGATGACGATCATTCCAGCCTTCTACAGCTTGCCCCTTACAACTCTTGGCATGTTCGGGATGATGGACCCTGGCTCGTTGTCAGGTCGTTATCCAAATTTTTGGGGCCTGACTATCGACTCGCAGTTTCAACTGGGGACGTTCAGACAATAGAGAGCCTCGAAAACAGACAGGCTGTTGGAATGGGCTGGGTCAGTACGTTCTTGCAACGTTTGGCTCTGCAGCTTCTCACTAGTCCAGCGATGCGCAGAAAATTCAGCACAGGTGGCGCAGCCTATATCGAGCGTCATACAGCGCTGCTTACTTTGCTGAGGAAAAAGGGTTTTCGCGTGCTTGGGGGTGCAGGGCTTAATCTGTGGTTACCCATCGCCGATGAGCGTGCAGTTGCTGAGCGGCTGTTTGATGCTGGTTGGCTCGTGCGTACGGGGCGTGATTTCTGTGTCGCCCCCCAGTCAGGCATTAGGATCACTTCCTCAAAAATGACTCCGCAACAGAGTATTGTGTTTGTTGACGCACTTCTCGCTGCGCGCCACGCATTGGCAACGACACTCTCCGCTTGAGCTAGAAGCAAAAAAAACGGTCAATGCCACCAAGTACTTCGGTTGGCATTGATCGCCTCGCTCTCCGTGTAGAAAGCTAACCCCCCGCCGTGAACCTACGCTTCGGCCAATGCTTTATTGGCTCGAGCGGCTTGATAAGCGCGAGCAGTTCCGAGACGCTTGGCCGTAATTGGCCCTGCCCGCTCTGTGACCGCGCGCAAGACATTTGAGGGGGCGCTTTTTGGTGAGCCCGCCTGAAATGGCGGTTCCGGATCGTAAGCCATATAGAGTTGTAGCTCCTGGGCTACCGTGTCTCCTCGCAACAACGAAGCCAGTACCAGCGAACCATCTATCCCGGAAGTCACTCCGCCAGCGCTGACAAGTTTCCCGTCAATGACAACGCGCTCATCACTTGGGATGGCTCCAAAATACGGGAGTGTTTCCATGGCAGTCCAATGGGTTGTCGCGCGCTTTCCCTCAAGCAGTCCAGCCCCGCCGCACAACAATGCGCCGGTACAAACTGAGAAAACGTACTTTGCGTTTGCGGCTTGCTTTCGGAGAAAAGACAGTACGACCTCATCGTGCATTAAGTCTTCCTGGCCATATCCGCCTGGAACAAGCAGCACGTCGAGTTGTGGAGCCTCATCCAACGTCGTGTCAGCCAGCAACAGCATTCCGAAAAGATCACGAACCGGCTCCTTGTCCTTCCAAATAGTCAAAAAGGTCGAATTTGGCACACGCGCCAACGCTTCGAACGGGCCGGTGAAGTCGCACTGATCCATGTTCGGAAAAATCAGGCCGCCGATAGTCAGATGGGTTTCTAGTGGAATGGTCATGCTTGCTCCGACATCATCAAGGTTTGTGGTACAACGTGAGTTATGTACCAGTACAATTATAGGCTATCGTCTTATCTGTCAATAAATTTTGACTCGGCAGCCATGGCGTACCAGAAATTTCGGCATGAGGTTTTGCCTCTCAGATCACTGAGGCCGGGCTACTACACCGGAATATCGATAACAGCTTTTCGCCAAGTCAAACGCACCCTCGTTAGGTCACCTATGCGCATCCACGTCACTTTCATCGATCGAGTTGGTATCACCCAGGAAGTACTAGCCCTGCTTTGCGGGCGAAGTTTCAATTTGGATGCTGTGGAGATGGTCCCGCCGAACGTTTACATTGATGCTCCGACGCTTGGTGTCGAGGTGTTGGAAGAGTTGCGAGAGGCCCTTCTCGGAGTGCAGGGCGTGCAGGCGGTGAAAGTGGTCGACATCCTTCCTGGACAGCGTCGACACTTGCAGCTCGATGCGTTGCTTGCCGCCAGTTCCGACCCGGTGCTGGCGGTAGATGAATGCGGCCATGTGCTGCTGGCCAACCCTGCGCTGATTACTTTGTCCGGGTGCGAGCCTGCGGGTGAGTCACTGGCCAAGCTGTTCAATGATTCTGATTTGTTGACTTCGCTGATCGAACACGCTTTTCGCTTGCCGATGCGAGAGGTTAGCCTCGGTGGGCAGACCTTGTTGCTCGATGCCATGCCGATCACTGAGGCCGGCGCTTTAATAACGCTCTACCAGCCGAGCCGAATCGTCGAGCGTCTGTCGGCGCTGCGCCATGACCATGCCGATGGGTTTGATGCGCTGCTCGGTGATTCCCCTCCCATTCATCTACTCAAGGCTCGCGCCCATCGCGTGGGAGTGCTCGATGCACCGCTGCTGATTCAAGGCGAAACTGGCACTGGTAAAGAGCTGGTCGCCCGCGCCTGTCATGCGATCAGCAGTCGGTGTGACGCGCCGTTCCTCGCTTTGAACTGCGCGGCATTGCCAGAGAACCTCGCCGAGAGTGAGCTGTTCGGCTACGCCGCGGGCGCCTTCACCGGCGCGCAACGGGGCGGGAAGCTTGGCCTGCTGGAACTGGCCGATCAAGGTACGGTATTCCTCGACGAAATCGGGGAAATGTCGCCGTATCTGCAAGCTAAGCTGCTGCGTTTTCTGAGCGATGGGTGTTTCCGTCGGGTTGGCGGGGATCGAGAGGTCAAGGTCAACGTAAGGATCCTCAGTGCGACACACCGCAACTTGGAAAAAATGGTTAGCGAAGGCCATTTTCGCGAGGACCTGTTCTATCGCCTCAACGTGCTCAACCTGCAGGTGCCGCCGCTGCGCGAGCGCGGCAACGACATCCTGTTGATGGCCCAGCACTTCATGCGGCAGGCATGTGCGCAGATCCAGCGTCCGATTTGCCACCTGGCACCCAGCACCTTTCCCACCCTGCTCGGCAATCGCTGGCCGGGCAACGTGCGACAACTGCAAAACGTGATCTTCCGGGCGGCAGCCATTTGTGAAACCCCTCTGGTGGATCTCGACGATCTGGACATTGCGCGCACGGCGGTGGAGCGGCACAGCACTGCAGAGGTAACGAGCTTGGAGGAGGCTGTCGCAGGTTTTGAGAAAAACCTCCTTGAGCAGCTTTACAGCAGCTACCCCTCCAGCCGGCTACTGGCGGTGCGTTTGCAGACTTCACACAGTGCGATTGCCATCCGACTGCGCAAGTACCGTATTCCCGGTAGGCCTTGAAGTCTTGGGCGGGGTGCATGTTCGTTGCGACCAAAAGAACACTGTACGCAAATCAATACGCAGTATCGAAATCACGACAAAACCTTTGCGACCTGTCTACCTCGGCTTTCGCTTTCTGCCAGCCCGGACAATTGTATTTATTTCAATACGGCTAATTCTAATTAATGCCTTTAAAAACTCATAACTATATGATTTAAAAGAACTAATATTAGTTGGCATTGCCCTTGCTAATTCCTCACCGGACGCGCTCGCTACCTAAGTCGAGCCTGCCTATCGCCATCCACCACCCGCCGTGGATGAGTCAGAACAATGAGGATTAGATATGAGCGAATTGCGTTTTACTGAAGATCACGAATGGCTGCGTATCGAAGCTGACGGCACTGTCACCGTCGGTGTCACCGCCTTCGCCCAGCAGGCGCTGGGGGATGTGGTATTCGTCCAGGTCCCGGAGTTGGGAAGTTTTAAAGCCGGTGCTGAGGTCTCAGTGCTTGAATCCGTCAAAGCCGCTAGCACCATCGGCATGCCACTCGCCGGCGACATCGTCGAAGCCAATTCAAAGCTCATTGACACCCCGGAACTGGTCAACGAAGACCCGTTCGGCGAAGGCTGGTTCTTCCGTTTTCAACCTACTGATCCGGCTGCGCTTGCACGAATGCTTGACCAGGTCGCCTACAACCAACTGATCCAAGACCAGGCCGACGAGTGAGGATGCCCCATGACTGCGCTCCTCGACACCCGTAATGAATTCATCGCTCGCCATATCGGCCCTCGCGCCGATGACGAGCAAGCCATGCTCCTCAGTCTCGGTTTTGAATCCCTGGAAGAGCTGACTGCGAGCGTGATTCCGGACAGTATCAAAGGTACCAGCGTGCTCTGTTTCGAGGACGGCCTGAGCGAAGCTGACGCCCTCGCCGCAATCAAGGCCATCGCTGGCGAGAACCAGTTGTTCAAGACCTTCATCGGACAGGGTTACTACGGTACCTACACGCCGTCGCCGATCCTGCGCAACCTGCTGGAGAACCCGGCTTGGTACACCGCTTACACCCCATACCAGCCGGAAATTTCTCAGGGCCGTCTGGAAGCGCTGCTGAACTTCCAAACCCTGATCAGCGATCTCACCGGCCTACCAATCGCCAACGCCTCGCTGCTCGACGAAGCCACCGCTGCTGCTGAAGCGATGACCTTCTGCAAACGCCTGAGCAAGAACAAAGGTAGCCACGCGTTCTTTGCCTCCGTGCATTGCCACCCGCAAACCCTTGACGTGCTGCGCACCCGTGCAGAGCCGTTGGGCATCGACGTAGTAGTTGGTGACGAGCGTGACCTGAGCGACGTAACACCGTTCTTCGGCGCATTGCTGCAATACCCGGCGAGCAACGGTGACGTGTTTGATTACCGTGAACTGACCGAACGCTTCCATGCGGCTAACGCGTTGGTCGCGGTGGCGGCCGACCTGCTGGCCCTGACCTTGCTGACTGCACCGGGTGAGTTCGGCGCTGACGTCGCCATCGGTTCGGCGCAACGCTTCGGCGTGCCACTTGGCTTCGGAGGCCCGCACGCAGCGTATTTCTCTACTCAGGAAGCGTACAAGCGAGACATGCCTGGCCGTCTGGTTGGCGTATCGGTGGATCGCTTCGGCGAGCCTGCCCTGCGCTTGGCGATGCAAACTCGCGAGCAACACATTCGCCGCGAGAAAGCCACCAGTAACATCTGCACCGCACAGGTATTGCTGGCCAACATCGCTGGCATGTACGCCGTGTATCATGGCCCGAAAGGCTTGACGCAGATCGCGCAGCGTGTGCATCGACTGACCGCGATTCTGGCCAAAGGTTTGAGCTCTTTGGGTTTGAACGTCGAACAAGCCAGTTTCTTCGACACGCTGACGATTAAAACCGACGCGCAAACCTCATCCTTGCATGAGCGTGCTCATTCACAACAGATCAACCTGCGCGTAGTGGATGCTGAGCGACTGGGCTTGTCTCTCGATGAAACCAGCACCCAGGCCGACGTTGAGAATCTGTGGAGTTTGCTGGCTGAAGGCAGCGCGCTGCCGGACTTCGCCACTCTTGCTGCGAGCGTGCAAAGCACCATCCCAGTGGCCTTGGTGCGCAAATCTCGAGTCCTCAGTCACCCGGTGTTCAACCGTTATCACTCGGAAACCGAGCTGATGCGCTACCTGCGCAAGTTGGCGGACAAGGACCTGGCATTGGATCGCACCATGATCCCGCTGGGCTCGTGCACCATGAAACTCAACGCTGCCAGTGAAATGATCCCTGTGACCTGGGCCGAGTTCGGCGCCCTGCACCCGTTCGCTCCGGCCGAGCAAAGCGCCGGCTACCAGCAACTGACCGATGAACTGGAAGCGATGCTCTGCGCGGCCACCGGTTACGACTCGGTCTCGCTGCAACCGAACGCCGGTTCCCAAGGCGAATACGCCGGCCTGCTGGCCATCCGCGCCTATCACCGGAGCCGTGGCGAAGACCGTCGCGACATCTGCCTGATCCCGTCGTCTGCCCACGGCACCAACCCGGCCACCGCGCAAATGGCTGGTATGAGAGTCGTGGTGACCGCCTGCGATGCTCTTGGCAACGTCGACATCGAAGACCTGCGCGCCAAGGCCATCGAGCACCGCGAACACCTCGCCGCGCTGATGATCACCTACCCGTCGACCCACGGCGTGTTCGAAGAAGGGATCCGCGAAATCTGCGACATCATTCATGACCACGGCGGTCAGGTGTACATCGACGGCGCCAACATGAATGCCATGGTCGGTCTCTGCGCGCCTGGCAAGTTTGGCGGCGACGTCTCGCATCTGAATCTGCACAAGACTTTCTGCATTCCCCACGGCGGTGGAGGCCCAGGCGTCGGCCCGATTGGCGTCAAGTCGCACCTGACGCCGTTCCTGCCGGGCCACGGCAAGATGAAACGCAAGGAAGGCGCGGTCTGTGCGGCACCGTTCGGCAGCGCGAGCATTCTGCCGATCACCTGGATGTACATCCGCATGATGGGTGGCGCGGGTCTCAAGCGCGCTTCACAGTTGGCGATCCTCAACGCCAACTACATTTCTCGTCAGCTCGAAGAGCACTACCCGGTGCTGTACACCGGTAGCAACGGTCTGGTGGCGCACGAGTGCATCCTGGATCTGCGCCCGCTCAAGGACAGCAGCGGTATCAGCGTCGACGACGTGGCCAAGCGCCTGATCGACTTCGGCTTCCACGCCCCGACCATGTCATTCCCGGTGGCCGGCACGTTGATGATCGAGCCGACCGAAAGCGAATCCAAGGAAGAACTGGACCGTTTCTGCGACGCCATGATCCGCATCCGCGAAGAAATCCGTGCGGTGGAAAACGGCACCCTGGACAGGGATGACAACCCGCTGAAAAACGCCCCGCACACCGCTGCGGAACTGGTTGGCAAGTGGTCGCACCCGTACAGCCGCGAGAAGGCGGTTTACCCGCTCTACACCTTGGTCGACGGCAAGTACTGGCCGCCGGTTGGCCGGGTGGACAACGTGTTTGGCGATCGCAACCTGATCTGTGCCTGCCCGTCCATCGCCGACTACGCCTGAAAACAACAGAGGATCACACCATGTTTAGCAAACACGACCAGATCAAAGGCTACGACGACGAACTGCTAGCCGCGATTAATGCCGAGGACGTGCGGCAAGAACATCACATCGAGTTGATCGCCTCGGAAAACTACACCAGTCAACGGGTGATGGAGGCGCAAGGCAGTGGTCTGACCAACAAGTATGCCGAAGGCTATCCCGGCAAGCGCTATTACGGTGGTTGCGAGCACGTCGACGTGGTCGAACAACTGGCCATCGACCGTGCAAAGCAATTGTTCGGCGCCGATTACGCGAACGTCCAACCGCATTCCGGCAGCCAAGCAAACGCGGCAGTGTTCTTGGCGCTGCTCCAAGCCGGTGACACTGTGCTGGGGATGAGCCTGGCCCATGGCGGGCATTTGACCCACGGCGCCAAAGTGAGTTTTTCCGGCAAACTCTACAACGCTAAGGAGTACGGTATCGACGTCCGTACCGGACTGATCGACTACGATGAGGTCGAGCGCTTGGCCGTCGAGCACCAGCCGAAGATGATCATCGCCGGCTTCTCGGCTTACTCCAAAACCCTGGACTTCCCGCGCTTCCGCCAGATTGCCGACAAGGTCGGTGCTTACTTGTTCGTCGATATGGCCCATTTCGCCGGGCTGGTGGCGGTCGGGTTGTACCCGAGTCCGCTGCCTTACGCCGACGTGGTCACCACCACGACCCACAAGACTCTGCGCGGACCGCGCGGTGGCTTGATTCTGGCCAAGTCCAATCCTGACCTGGAGAAAAAGCTCAATGCCGCCGTATTCCCCGGTGGCCAGGGTGGCCCACTGATGCACGTGATCGCCGCCAAAGCCGTGTGTTTCAAGGAAGCGTTGGAGCCGGAGTTCAAGTCCTATCAGGCGCAGGTGATCCGCAATGCCCAAGCCATGGCGAACGTATTTATCGAGCGCGGTTATGACGTGGTGTCTGATGGCACCGACAACCATCTGTTCCTGGTTAGCCTGATCCGGCAGCGTCTGACCGGCAAGGACGCCGATGCGGCCCTAGGTCGCGTCGGCATTACCGTGAACAAGAACGCAGTGCCCAACGATCCGCAATCGCCGTTTGTGACCTCCGGGTTGCGCATCGGCACGCCAGCGATTACCAGCCGCGGCTTCAAAGAGGCCCAGAGTATCGAAGTGGCTGGCTGGATTTGCGACATCCTCAACCACCTCGGCGATGCTGATGTCGAGGCCCACATCGCCCGACAAGTCGCTGCCTTGTGCAGCGACTTCCCGGTGTATCGCAGCTGAGTTACTGAACTCCATAAGCGCAGGAACGAGTTGAGCCGTTCCTGCACTCGAACTTCATTTTGGAATTATTCGATGCCACGAATCATCAAGCGTGAGGCGGTTAATCCGCTCCCACAAAAATATGGGTCAAACCGAAGATTGCGCCAATTCCTCTAATAAGAAATCGGAGAACAACCATGTCGTTAAGCGTGTTCGACCTGTTCAAGATTGGCATTGGCCCCTCCAGCTCCCACACCGTCGGCCCGATGCGCGCGGCTGCCCGTTTTGCCGAAGGCTTGCGCCGTGAAGGGCTGCTGGCCGCTACCACCTGCGTCAAGGTCGAGCTTTACGGCTCACTCGGCGCCACCGGCAAAGGCCACGGCAGCGACAAGGCTGTGCTGCTCGGCCTGGAAGGTGAACACCCGGACACCGTGAACACCGAAACCGTCGCCGCCCGTCTGCAAGGGATTCGTGGCAACGGACGCTTGAACCTGCTCGGCGAACACAGCATTGCGTTCAACGAGAAAGAACACCTGGCGATGATTCGCAAACCGCTGGCTTATCACCCCAACGGCATGATCTTTCGCGCCTTCGACGCGGCTGGCCTGCAAATCCGCAGTCGCGAGTATTACTCGGTGGGCGGTGGTTTCGTGGTCGATGAAGACGCCGCCGGCGCCGATCGCATCGTCGAAGACGCCACTCCCCTGACCTTCCCGTTCAAAAGCGCCAAGGACCTGCTCGGTCATTGCGCCACGTATGGCTTATCGATCAGCCAGGTGATGCTGACCAACGAAAGTGCCTGGCGCCCGGAAGCGGAGACCCGTGCCGGCCTGCTGAACATCTGGCAAGTGATGCAGGACTGCGTCGACGCCGGTTGCCGCAACGAAGGCATCCTGCCCGGCGGGCTGAAGGTAAAACGTAGAGCGGCGGCGTTGCACCGGCAACTGTGCAAGACCCCGGAATCGTCCCTGCGCGATCCGCTGTCGGTGCTCGACTGGGTCAACCTCTACGCCCTCGCGGTCAACGAGGAAAACGCCAACGGCGGGCGCGTGGTCACGGCGCCTACCAACGGCGCAGCGGGCATCATCCCGGCCGTTTTGCACTACTACATGCGCTTCATTCCCGGCGCCAACGAAGACGGCGTCGTGCGTTTTCTGCTGACCGCCGCCGCCATCGGCATTCTCTACAAGGAAAACGCCTCGATCTCCGGTGCCGAAGTCGGCTGCCAGGGTGAAGTCGGCGTGGCTTGCTCCATGGCGGCCGGTGCCTTGTGCGAAGTGCTGGGCGGCACCGTGCAACAAGTGGAAAACGCCGCCGAAATTGGCATGGAACACAACCTCGGCCTGACCTGCGACCCGATCGGCGGGCTGGTGCAAGTGCCTTGCATCGAGCGTAACGCCATGGGTTCGGTGAAAGCCATCAATGCGGTGCGCATGGCGTTGCGCGGCGACGGTCAGCACTTTGTCTCCCTCGACAAGGTCATCCGCACCATGCGCCAGACCGGCGCCGACATGAAAAGCAAATACAAAGAAACCGCCCGTGGCGGATTGGCGGTCAACATTATCGAGTGCTGATGCGCGCATCAGCCAACTTTTTCAGGAGCTGGATATGTCCACCGAACAACTGTTGAAAACCCCGTTGCACGCACTGCACCTCGAACTCGGCGCCCGCATGGTGCCGTTTGCCGGCTACGACATGCCGGTGCAATACCCGCTAGGAGTGATGAAAGAACACCTGCACACCCGCGACCAGGCCGGGCTGTTCGATGTCTCGCACATGGGCCAGATCCGCCTGACGGGTGTTAATGCCGCCAAGGCCCTGGAAACCCTGGTTCCGGTGGATATCATCGACCTGCCGATGGGGATGCAACGCTATGCGCTATTCACCAACGACGCTGGCGGCATCCTCGACGACCTGATGGTCGCCAACCTAGGCAACGACGAACTGTTCCTGGTGGTCAACGCGGCCTGCAAGGATCAGGACCTCGCGCACCTGCGCAAACACATCGGCGAGCAATGCAACATTGAACCGCTGTTCGAAGAGCGCGCGCTGCTGGCGTTGCAAGGTCCGGCCGCCGTCACCGTGCTCGCGCGCCTGGCACCGGAAGTGGTGAAGATGACCTTCATGCAGTTCGCCCGCTTGCAACTTCTGGGTGTGGAGTGCTTTATCAGTCGCTCGGGTTACACCGGCGAGGACGGTTTCGAAATCTCCGTACCGGCCAATTACGCTCAGCATCTGGCCCGCGCCCTACTGAATGAGCCGGAGGTTGAGGCCATCGGCCTTGGCGCCCGCGACTCATTGCGCCTGGAGGCCGGCCTGTGTCTCTACGGTCACGACATGAGCATTGATACCACCCCGATCGAAGCCAGCTTGTTGTGGGCCATCTCTAAGACGCGACGAGCCGATGGCACCCGTGCCGGTGGCTTCCCGGGCGCTGAAACCCTATTCACCCAACTGCAAGCCGGTGTCAGCCGCAAGCGCGTAGGCCTCTTGCCGCAGGAGCGTACGCCAGTTCGTGAAGGGGCACAGATTATCGATATAGCTGGCGACGTTATCGGGATAGTTTGCAGTGGAGGTTTCGGCCCAACGCTAAATGCTCCTTTGGCGATTGGCTATGTGAACAGCGCCCACTTGTTAAGCAACGACGATGTCTGGGCGGTAGTGCGCGGAAAACATGTTCCGATGAAAATTGCCAAAACACCGTTTGTACCACAACGCTACTTCCGAGGCTGATGCCTCATTGTTATGAGTTGATGGAGAGCGTATGAGCACACTACAAAAAACATCCCAAGTGTCCCAAGTGAAAGTGGAGGTAGGGGTTAAATTACGTGGCGCGGAAAAGGTCGCTCGAATTCCGGTTAAAATCATTCCAACCGATGAATTTCCACGTAAGCCGGATTGGATACGAGTACAAATTCCGGTCAGTCCCGAGGTAGAGCGTGTTAAGCAAATTCTTCGTAAGCACAAACTACACAGTGTGTGCGAAGAAGCCTCCTGTCCGAACTTGGGTGAGTGTTTTTCTGGAGGCACGGCAACCTTCATGATCATGGGTGACATCTGCACCCGTCGCTGTCCGTTCTGCGATGTCGGTCACGGTCGCCCAAAGCCCTTAGACGCTGATGAACCCCGCAACTTGGCGATTGCCATTGCTGACCTGCGCCTGAAGTACGTGGTCATTACCTCGGTCGATCGCGATGACTTGCGCGATGGTGGCGCCCAGCACTTTGTCGATTGCCTACGCGAAATCCGTAAGCTATCGCCAGGTGTTCAGCTGGAGACCTTGGTCCCGGATTATCGTGGCCGTATGGACGTCGCCTTGCAGATAACAACCAGTGAGCCACCCGACGTATTCAACCACAACCTCGAGACTGTACCGCGCCTGTATAAAGCGGTACGACCGGGTTCGGATTTCGAGTGGTCCCTGGATCTCTTGAAAAAGTTCAAGCTGCTAGTACCAAATGTACCGACCAAGTCAGGCCTCATGCTGGGGCTTGGGGAAACCAATGAGGAAGTCATCGATGTCATGAGACGCCTGCGTGAGCATGACGTTGACATGCTTACCCTTGGCCAGTACTTGCAGCCTTCGCGTAATCATTTGCCAGTTCAGCGTTTTGTTCATCCGGACGAATTTGCCTGGTTCGCGGAGGAAGGTAGCCGGATAGGCTTCAAGAATGTTGCATCCGGACCGTTGGTGCGCTCGTCCTACCATGCCGATCAACAAGTTGAAAAAACCAAGAATCGATAGCCTGATTTGCCATTAATTTTCTCGGGTTAATTGTATAGATCGGTTGCTGCGACGCTCACAGCCAAGCTACACATGCGAGTGCTGTGGGGGGGGGGCCAAAACCGCCGCCCCTGGCTACCCGTCACATGAAGTTAGTCCAGCTAAGAAAAATTACCTCGCCTACAAATAAACGCGGCACGCATCGACATAAAGAATCACCTGCGACAACTCGCCACAGATAGCGCGCCTGGCTCTCAGGCGCACCTCACCTCAAAGATTAGGCCGTCTGGTGCGGCGGCCTGTCGCACTTGGTGTGTCAAAACACTCTTATTAAACTCAAAACGCCTTCGTGATGTGCTTTCTGCCAAGCGGAGAATGAACTGGTAATGCTCATCCGCAACGGATTGACTCTGCCCCTGCGAAGGCGTCGCGTGATTATAAAAATGCCCAACGAGGTCCACCGTGAAAAAAATATTGGCAGCTGTTTGTTTACTCGTACTTTCAAATGCTTATGCCGCCCAAGAGCCTGAAGCGGTGTTCAGCCGCTCCTGCACTATGTGCCATAACGGCCAGTCACCCATGGCTCCAAAAAAAGGTGATCAAGTGGCTTGGAAACCACGCTTGGAGCAAGGCACCGACGTATTGGTCAAGCACGTGACCGAGGGTTTTAAAGCCATGCCACCACGGGGATTGTGCACGGACTGTAGCGCCGAAGATTACAAAGCCGTGATTGCCTGGATGTCCAAGTAGGGTTAGGGGTAGGGATGGCAGCTTGCTGCCACCCACTCGCTAATATCTGTGACTGCGGAATTACCGCGTATCGATCATGATGGTGTCCTTAGAAACTGGCCGTCAGCGTCAGGTACGCTGAACGTGGTTGAGTGGGTAGAACCACTGGGGAGCCCATATATTGATAGGTTTCAAAGACTTTGCGACCTGTCAGGTTTACCGCCGAAACCGAGATCGTGTAGCGGTCGAAATCGTAGGAAGTCTGCGCATCCAGCAGTGCGTAGCCTGGTACGGATACCGTATTAGGCAGGGTCAGCTCACGCGCACTGACTGCCGTAATACCGGCACCGAAGCCCAGTCCTTTAGCGGCGCCATCAAGTATCCGATAGCGGGCTGCGAGGCGACCACTGTGCCGTGGTACGCGAGGCAGTCCATCACCGACCGGAATCGAGTTGTCCTCTGTGATTTCTGCCTGGGTGTAGGCGTAGTTACCCAGCAATGAAAAATCGGGGGTCGGTTCCCAAACCAGATCCGCTTCTACCCCGCGAGCGCGTTGTTCGCCGCTCTGTACCGAGTAACCCAGAATCGCGTAGGTAGGGTCAGGATCAGGGGTGGACACATTACGACGCGTCTGCTCGAACATGGCGAGAGTGCCAGAAATGCCCAGATCGTTGAACGCCAGTTTGACGCCCGCCTCATAATTGCGAGACAGCTCAGGCTTGGGTGTCTCGTTACCAGTGAAGTTGAACGCCCCCCTGAAACCGGTGGAATACGACGTGTAGAGCGCAAGACTTTCGGTCAGGTCATAGCTGATGCCAAACCGTGGTGTCAAACGACGATATGAAGTATCTACACCTTGCTCTTGTTGGTTGATGTCGAGCTGGGTCAATCGCAACGACTCCAACAAGTGCAAACGGCCATAGGTCGCTTGATCCTGAACGTATAAGGCCTTCGTCTCGTAACGGTTGGTCTGGGACACGATTGTTTCGGGCGTCGCGCCGTAGGAAATACCATATCCCGGATTGGCAAGGTCAAGCTCACCGATGGGTTCAACGCCGGACATCCCCGAGTTGAAGTGAGTGTTGTCGTAATTGATACCAACCAGTAACTCATGATCTCCGCCCAGTGCTTCGACTTTGGAGCCTAGGTTGGTATCCAGTGTGCTTTCCCGGATGTTCGTGGGCAGGTAAAGCTTGAATATCGGGTAAACCGTGGGTGTCGTGGGATTCGGTCCCAGAAGGTCCGGATATACAAGGCTGCCATAATCACGAACTTTGCCCTCGTAATACTGAGCGCTGACGGTCAGTCGTGTGTCGTCATTAAGCTCATGCGTGAGCTCGGCGGTGGTTGTTCGATTCTCGATAGTGGTGTGAGGCTGTCCGTTGGTCGCTCCTGGGAAGGCGTTGCGATCAATCTGCCCGCTCAATGCTTGGGCGGCTGGCAGGCCGGAATATTCGAGCTGGCTGCGATTCTCGTATTGGCCGCGCAGTAACAGTTCAGTCTCTGGCGATAGCTGGAACGCGATGCTTGGTTGTATCGACCACTGATGGCCGTTGACGTGGTCAATCCAGCTGTCATTTTCTTGATAGTCAGCGGCAATCCGTGCGGCGACCTTGTCGCCGATGGGTGTGTTGAGATCCAGCGAAGGATTCACTGTGCCGAAGCTACCGGTGCGCATCGACAGCAGTGCACTTGGCTCGGTCTCGGGCCGTTTAGACACTACGTTGATCAAACCACCCAGCGGTGCGCCGATACCCCCGCCGTACAACGCTGATGTTGGGCCTTTGAGTACCTCAATGCGCTCGGTGCCTATGAGGCTGGTCGGGTCGATGCTCGCTGCCGTGCCGCCAAATGCAGGCAGCCCGTTCATGTAAATTTCCGCCGGAAAACCGCGCACAATTGGCTGAGCGAACAGTGCCTCTTGCGGCTTGGTTGCTCTTACCCCTGAGACGTTAACCAGCGCGTCAGCAAGCGAATGACTGTCCTGCTCCTTGAGCATCGTTTGCGTTACAACTTGAACGGATTGCGGGACTTCGACCAGGGGCGTGTCGGTACGAGTGGCCGACGCAGAAGATGGTGCGCTGTAGCCTTCACGCGCCCCAGAAACGTTTATGGTTTCCAACGTCCAAATCTGTGATTGATCGGATGTTGGGGGTACATCCACGGCACCGTCTTGTGGGTGCGCAATGACCGGTAATGCTAGCCCCAGAAACACGCAAAAGGCATGGCGCCAACGCAGACGCGATGGATCAATGTAAAACAGCGGCCCGTTCTTGTCCGAGTACATGGGATCTTCCGATAAAAGTCATTTGAAGCAGAACGCGCAGAGGGATTCGGCGTCGGCGGACTCAAAAGCCGGTCGATGCAGAGTCGGCAATGCGCGTTCAGCCAAAAGTGGGTATGACGTTCAACGATCGAATCGGTGGCGCTCGGCTTCTTGCACCGAGGAATATCGGTGGCGCTGCTTGCTGGGGAATTAAGTGAGTAGAAAAAAGCTGTAACGGTGGAACATTAAGTTGAAACCTGGACAGGTTTGACTCGGCGAGAGCGGGATGCTGGAACAGAAGAGAGCAATATCCGCATTTTTCCCACACGACCAGATCATGGGTCTTGCCGGCAGAAGCATGGTGAGACTTCTGGCTCGTGCCAAGCATGTCGTGGCACTCCATGCCAGCCATGCTCATTGGTTGACTTTTGCCATGGGAAAGGCTGATCCCCTGACTGATCAGGGGGCCGGCAAAAATCATCAGTATGGCGAACAGGCTCAGCCATGCTCCGATAATGTGACGCTTACGCATTAGCAGGGCTTCTGCTCATCACGCGCAGCCTTCGATACCTGCGTCTGCCGCTCGTATTCGGGGATGGGCAACCACCGTCGAAACCCGGCACCCCCTTTCCCCGTCAGAGGACACCAGGAAAAATCCCAGAGTGCCGGTGGGAAATCCTCTTTTTCAGGGTCAACACCAGCGATAGAACGAGGCGCTACTTTCCAGTCAAACACCCTCATCGGCGAGCCTTGCCAAGCCAACACCAGTCCTCGTGCTTGGCTATCGTCAGTATTTATCCACCGGGCCGCTGCCGCAGTCATGAAGGCATCAATGTGTTCTTCGTGGATGTGCGCCCGATAGGTCGACGTGAGTAACCAACGGCAGACACTCAGGTAGTAAGTCCAATTCAGCGACGGATGATTGCGGTACGCCCAGGTCATAAAACTGCGAAATATGTTCAAGCCGTCTGGTGGATCTAGCTTGAGCAGCCCCGGACACACATCGAACAACGTATGCCAATAAGGCAGCAATCTGGCATCCAGTTGAACAAAGCTGCGTGCGTTGCAGGGATAGTCTGGAAACGGCAATAGGTAGTCGCCACGACTGTTTATGCGCGACGTTTTGCTAACCAGCCGCGAAACGCCTGAAGGAATAACTACAGAGCGCATAGCAGCCTCCATGCCATCGCCGCTTGCGATTTATTGAATGCAGGAAAACTGAAAGTCAGACCTTCGGGAGCACTGGAACTGCAACCGGAGTGATTAATAACGCGAGACATACTGCCTTCTCTACAAGACGATTGGAGGGCGTTCAACGGCAGTCGCTGCAGCGACGACCTAGCGTAAACGGACGACAACAAACGAGCGGTGGCGGACAAATCGAGCCAGCCCCCGTGGAAGCGTTAACTGAGGGAAAGCTCGAGGATGGGCTGAGGATCAGGAGTATCCAGAGGGTTGCCTTGCAGTGCATCTCGCGACTAGAGCGCGGCTTCTGTCCAATTCGTAGTAGCGAGGTCAGGCAGAAAAGTAAGGCGATGCTCAACTTCGCCACAGGACAGAATAGACAGCAAAGACTACCGGCCCAACCACGGGTTGAACGGTCAGTGAAGTCCATGCTCTGTGCCGGATTATGGCTGCCCGATGCAGAGCAAACTGACCGCCACCAACAAGTTCGAGCCCTATCATCTGCTATGCCCTAAGCCGAATCACCACGTGGAAAACTGCTGCTACAGGACCTTTTTTCACTATGGCTTAACACCCTCAGATCCGGCCATTAACGTTAGACATGCTGGCCACCGTTAACGTGAATCTCTGCGCCGTTTACATAAGAAGCGCCACCGGTGCAAAGGAAGTAGACGAGCGAGGCAACTTCTTCAGGTTTGCCCAGCCGGTTCATCGGCACTAGCCGTTCAACGATTTCCGCAGTGCCTGCGGACAGTATTGAGGTTTCGATTTCTCCAGGTGCGATAGCGTTGACCCTTACGCCATGTCGGCCAAAATCAAAGGCCATTTCCCGAGTCAGGGCGGAGAGCGCAGCTTTGGATGTGGAATAAGCGACACCTGCGAACGGGTGCACTTTGGATCCTGCAATAGAGGTAACGTTGATGATGCTGCCTTTTGCAGCTTTCAATTCATCAAACAGCCCCCGCGCAAGGAGGGCCGTAGAAAACAGATTGACATTGAAGACCTTGATCCAGGTTGCATAGTCGGACTCCAGAACACCAAGGCGTGTCCCCTCCGGCCCCTTTGGCGAAACTCCGGCATTGTTTACCAATGCATCCAAGCGCCCGCCCAATTTTTCCCTGATGGCCGCCAGGCTGTCACTGACGCTATCAATATCTTCGAGATCAAGATGAATGTGGTTGAGTAAGCCCTCGGCCCATGGGCATTCAGCGACCCAGTCCTGGCGAGAGGCGGTGAAAATCCTCCACCCAGCGGCTTGAAAGTGTTTGACGGTGGCATGGCCTATGCCACGACTGGCACCGGTCAATAACAATGTCTTCTCGCTCATACATGCATTTACCTATTAGAAAGTTTCGCTTTTTTTTTAAACGGTCTAGGTCAAAAAATCGCAATCTTCAATGTGCTACTTTTTGGCAGGGTGTCATGAGTGGCCATGACTCTCAGAGCCGCTTTTGTTCGCTGCAAACATCGGGTGATCCGCTGGGCCCCCAAGCACTTTTTGGCCATTTCTCGTTTCCTTGCGTTGAAGCGCCTGAACGGCGATGAGCGTCCTTCTCCTGGATGAGGATGAGTCAATCTTACTGTTCGAACGTTCGACTCTACGTCTGACTACAGGAGGCGGAAACGACATTTTTCCCTCATTACCGGTCACGGGATGGCCCACTTACGGCGGCACCAAACTGCAGGTTTCTTCCGTCAAGAATCCGTGCTTCGAGGAGCTGAGCCCTAGCTCAGAATCGTAAGTTCGCGAAGGGTCCAAGACCAGTTCCGGCTGGCTGCGGTTTGTTAGGCACGGCACTCGATTGGCGGCTTGTACGAAGTTGAGCTAATCGCCCGGGATATGAGAATGAGGATCGGCGGCGCATATCTGCTTAGTCATGCAACGTGACTTCGGCGGACGCATACGAACTGACCTCACAGCTCTGTTGTAGTCCGGCCGAGGCTCCTTGCTTGATCATTATTCGTGCTCATGGACTCTCGACAAGCTTGCATTCCATAGGCTCACTTCGTAACACTTGAGTTGCGTAGCTGCCACCTCAATGGTCGGTACGCGCTAATATTTGCCAATCCAAGGAGCGATGAATGCGTGTGCGTCCAGCGATAACGGGTGACTCTGAGAGCATGAGTAGAATCGCAAAGGCTACCTTTTCACTGGCGTGCCCAGCAGACACTCCAGCAGAAGAATTGGAGCGCTACATCAGCGAAAATCTGACCGCGCGTTGTTTTCAGGCCGCGCTGGATACGTCAAGCCAAGAGGTGCGAGTGTTGGAGGAAGCCGGAGATATCGTGGGTTTCAGTTTGGTCGACTACAAACCAGATCGATTAAACATCCCACTGGCGGATGGCATCCCTGAGTTAAAGCGATGCTATGTCGATTCAAAACACCATGGAACCGGTGCCGCACAACTCCTCTTAACTGCGACGCTTACTGGTATTTCAGATCGTATCCGGCTCACGGTGAATGATCAGAATGCCCGTGCAATAGGCTTCTACCAACGTAATGGATTTTTTACAGTAGGAGAAACCAGTTTTCAATGCGGCGATGATGTCCACCGAGACTTGGTGATGGTACGTGAACTGTAGGGTTGCGGTTTTTGCGTAGGCGTTCCGGGAAACCAGATTGCGAGAATCCTGCATTCAGGCGATCGGTGCCGAGTACCTAGGTCAGGTCGCCGGATGCTCACAATGAAAGGTCAAATCGAATGCAAACGCGTAGTCAACTGGAGTGCAATCTTGCGACAGGTAGGCACCCGTCTAATTAGGCAAGGTGTGTTGAGCGGACGCTTACTGCGGTTTGGCTCTGGCCGGGAAATTTCCGTTGGGTTTGAAGCATAAAAAGCGGGTCAAGTTGACCCGCTTTTTATGAGCAATTCAAAGCCGTTCAGGCTGCGTGATCACCGCTAACGCCCATTGGAGGCAATGTTAGCGTCGGCTCGGTCCCACCCCCCACCTAAGGCTCTAATCAGGCTCACCGTTGCAATGGCCTGAGTGCCCGTCAGACGGCTCAGTTGCAGTTCGGTTTGTAAGACCTGGCGCTGAGCATCGATAACTTCCAAATAGCTAATTTGCCCCTCTTCATACTGAGTTTTAGAAAGTCGCTCTGTCCGTATTGATGCTGCAACAGCTTCGCTTTGATTACCTTTCTGATCATCGAGCAACCTCAGATCTGCCAGGTTGTCCTCTACCTCTCTAAACGCCACCAATACTTGCTCCCGATACTTCGCAACCTGCTCGTCGTATCGAGCCCTTGCAGAGGCGAGATCTGCTTTCCTCCGACCACCATCAAATATCGGTAACGTCAGCGCTGTTCCCGCAAGGGGGCCTAGTAGAAAAGACCGAGTCGACCAGTCGAACAGATTCCCCAGCGATGACGACTCGAAGCCGGCGGCGGCATTTATGTTAAGCCGCGGGAAAAATGCTGATTTCGCCAATCCGATTTGTGCGTTAGCCGCGGCCATAGCTCTCTCGGCGGCAGCAATATCTGGACGGCGCTCCAGTAGGGCTGATGGTAACCCGATAGGCACCTGGGTCGCGATGGGCTCTATAGGTGAGTCAGGGAAGTCGAAGTCGGCAGGAGACTTACCCAACAACACTGCAAGACTATGTTCTGACGTCGCACGCAGCCGTGCGATCCCTACCGAGTCCGCCCTCGCGGTAGATAGTTCGTTGCGCGCTCGCGAGAGGTCAAGTTCGCTTATGTCGCCCTCTTTGAATCGCCCCTCTACTAATTTCAGGGTGTTTTCACGCAGGGTGACCGTGCGACGAAATAGTCGAAGTTGGTTGTCGTACTCACGCAGCTCGAAATAATTTTTAGCCACGTCAGCTTGGAGGGCTAACAGCACAGAACGATACAGCGCCTCGTTCTGTGCTTGATTAGCGAGCGCGGTGTTCACTTGTGAATCCACCTTCCCGAACAGGTCTACCTCGTAAGAGGCTGTCGCCTGCGCCCGCCAAAGAGTCTGCGTGGACCCACTCGCATCGTCAGACAACAATTGTGAGGCAGGAGACAGGCGTTCACGCGTAGGACCAAATCCCGCATCTAGGGACGGGAACCATCCCGCTCGGGCTGATTGGGTCAAGGCTCTCGATTGCTGTACTCGTGCGGCAGCCGCCTTCAGATTCTGATTAGCCTCTGCGGCTTGCCGCTCCAGGTCGTTTAGCACCGGATCGCCAAAGACTAGCCACCATTCCCCACGATGCTCGGCATCGGCTGGTTCAGCGTTTTTCCAGGCGCTATCTTTGGGCAATGATGCTTGCTTCTGTTCAGTCGAAGCTTCCTTGAACGCCTGCGGAGTCGGAACGTCGGGGCGGTTGTATGTCGGCTCCACAGAGCATGCTGATAGCAGCGAAAGCAGCGCTGAGGAAGTTAGCAGTCCAAAAATAGACTTTTTGGGTAATTGGATCATTCGTTTGGCTCCGATCATGCGTCCAATGCTTCCGTTGTCAGGTGAGGCGCGTCTTTTTGAGCCACGTGTACTTTGCCACCTGCCAGCGTACGCAGGACTACGTAGAAGACAGGTGTCAGTGCGAGACCGAACAGGGTCACGCCCAACATGCCGAAAAACACCGAGATCCCCATGGCTTGGCGCATTTCTGAGCCCGCACCAGTGGAAAACACCAGTGGAACAACGCCCATGATGAAGGCGATCGAAGTCATGAGAATTGGTCGGAGACGCAAGCGGCTCGCTTCAATGGCTGCCGTCAGCGGCGTGTACCCGTCATGCTCTAGTTCTCTGGCGAACTCGACGATCAAGATGGCGTTTTTAGAAGCCAATGCGACCAATACCATCAACCCGATCTGGGTAAAGATGTTGTTGTCTCCCTGCGTGAGCCACACCCCCGTGAGTGCGCACAAGATGCTCATGGGAACGATCAGGATTACCGCCAAAGGGAGGGTCAAGCTTTCGTACAGTGCGGCCAGTACGAGGAATACGAGCAGGACGCTGACAGGGAAGACCCACATACCGGCATTACCTGCCAAAACCTTTTGGTAAGTCAGCTCAGTCCACTCGAATTTTACGCCTTGAGGCAACACCTCGGCTGCAATGCGCTCTGCTGCTGCTTGGGCCTGGCCAGACGAATAGCCCGGCGCTGGGCCGCCGTTAATATCCGCTGCGGTGTAGCCGTTATACCGAACCACCATGTCCGGACCGTAGGTTGGGGTGATACGAACCAGAGACGATAGGGGCACCATTTCTCCACGGTCGTTTCTGGTTTTCAGCTGAAGGATGTCATCTGCTCGCTGACGAAACGGTGCGTCGGCCTGCACTCGTACCTGATATACACGGCCAAAACTGTTGAAGTCATTCACATACAAGGAGCCAAGGTATACCTGCATGGTCTTGAATACATCGGTAACGGACACGCCCAGCTGTTTGGCTTTCACACGGTCTAGCTCGACGTTTAGCTGCGGGAAGTTGATCTGATAGTTTGTCAGTGACCCACCAAGCTCCGGGGTCACTGCAGCCTTGGCCATGAATGCTTGAGCGGCCTTGTTAAGCTCCTCATACCCGAGGCTACCTTGGTCTTCCAGCTGCATTTTGAAGCCACCCAGTGTGCCAAGCCCGAGTATTGGAGGCGGTGGAAAGGCTGCGACATAGGCTCCTTTGATACTGGCGAACTTGTGGTTAAGGGATGCGACGATGGCCGCGGCGGACTCATCTTTCGATGTACGTTCGCTGAGAGGCTTGAGGGGGACAAAGACAATCCCTGCGCTAGAACTGTTCATGAATCCGTTAACGGACATGCCAGGGAAGCCGACTGCGTGAGCTGCGCCCGGCTGCTTCATGACTATTTCGCTCATCTGGCGAATCACTTCTTCCGTACGGTCAAGAGAAGCGCCATTGGGAAGCTGGGCGATGGTGACCAAGTACTCCTTGTCCTGCATGGGAATGAACCCAGCAGGCACAACGTTCCCCATAACCGCCGTGAGTCCCAGAAGAACCACATAAACAACCAGCATGCTGCCCTTGCGCTTAAGGACGCCTGTTACGCCTTTCGAGTATTGCTCCGAGCCACGATTAAAAACCTTGTTGAATGCTCGAAAAAAACCGCCCAGTAGCTTATTCATCACCCGCGTTAAGGCGTCTTGCTTAGCGTCGTGGCTACGCAAAAGTAGTGCGCTGAGGGCTGGAGAGAGCGTGAGTGAGTTGAAAGCAGAGATCACCGTAGAGATCGCAATGGTCATTGCAAACTGCTTGTAGAACTGGCCCGTGAGACCGCTCATAAATGCCAACGGTACAAATACAGCAACCAACGTGAGTGCGATAGCAATGATGGGGCCGCTGACCTCTTGCATGGCTTTATACGTGGCGTCCCTCGGGGTCAGACCGCTGGCTATGTTCCTCTCCACGTTTTCAACCACAACGATGGCATCGTCAACGACGATACCAATGGCTAACACCATTCCGAAAAGCGACAGGGCATTGATCGAGAAGCCGAAGGCCAGCAAGAGCGCAAAGGTACCGATGATGGACACCGGTACAGCGATCAAAGGAATGATCGCTGTACGCCATGATTGGAGGAACACAATGACGACCACGACCACCAGTGCGATGGCTTCGAGCAGTGTTTCTATAACCGCCTGAATGCTCGACTTCACGAAGCGAGTGGGGTCGTAGATAAGCCTATAATCCAGGCCGGGAGGGAAATCAGCGCTGAGATCTTTGAGTGCAGCGCGGATTTGATCAGAGATCTCCAGCGCGTTAGCGCCAGGCAATTGGTAGATGGCGAGGGAGACGGCGGGTTTGTTGTCCAGCAGCGCACGCAATCCGTATTCAGCCGCAGAGAGTTCGACTCGGGCGACATCCCGCAGATGAGTAACTGCGCCATTCGGGCTAGTTTTGAGAACGATGTCGCGGAACTCGTCGACGGTCTTCAAGCGACCCTGGGCATTGATTGTCAGCTGTACTGCAGTACCCGGCGAAGAGGGCGCAGCACCAACGGCACCCGCAGCAACCTGAATATTCTGTTCTTGAATGGAAGTGACAATCTCCGAGGCGGTGAGATTACGCTGTGCTACCTTCTGCGGATCAAGCCACACACGCATTGCGTAGTCACCTGCCCCCCACATATCGACACGGCCAACGCCAGGTATCCGCTCAAAGCGCGTTTTGACGTTCCGTAGGCCGTAGTTTCTCAAATACGTTGTGTCGTACCGATCATTCGGCGACACGAGGTGCAGAAAAAGAACTAATGAAGAAGAGCTTTTGAGCGTAGTAACACCCAATCGCTGTACATCTTCGGGCAGTCGTGGCAATGCTTGATTGACTCGGTTCTGTACCAACTGGGTAGCCAAGTCCGGGTCAGTTCCTAATGCGAAAGTTACAGTGATGGTCAGGTTACCGTCACTGTTCGCTTGAGACTGCATGTACAGCATATTCTCAACGCCGTTGATTTTTTCCTCAAGCGGCGCAGCAACTGTCTCGGCAATGACTTTTGGGTTCGCTCCAGGATACTGTGCGCTGATTGTGACCGAGGGCGGAACGACCTCTGGATACTCAGAAATCGGCAGTTTAAATATTGCTATCAACCCTGCAAGCAGGATCACCACGGATAGTACGCCCGCAAAGATCGGACGATCAATGAAGAACTTTGATATGTTCATTAATGACTCTTTAAGTGAGGCGGCTACTTTCTCTCAGCGCTGCTTGAGGGTTAAAAAGACAACAGGACGCTTAAGGATGCACTCTGTTTTATAATCAATGCACGGACCAATAAATCCTAAGTGCCTGAGGGGCATTCATTGTTTATTGGTGAATTTTAGTTAGTGCTGTCGTGGGTCAGTGAGCGTTTCTAGCCTGAGCGTCACTTTGGGGAATTATCTTTCCTAGAACCTGCTCCCCTGGACGGACTCGCTGAATACCGCCTACCACCACCCGTTCGCCCTCTTCGAGTCCGGACGTGATAATGCGATCATTGCCTTGTAGATTTCCCAGCGCTACCGGGCGATAAACAATATGGTCATCCTTTCCCACGACCAAGACAAATCGCTTATCTTGATCGGTGCCAATTGCCGCATCATCAATAAGGAGGGCCGCGTATGGCTCACTGCCGCCCACTTTTACACGCGCATATAGCCCCGGGACCATGGTGCCATCAGCGTTGTCAAACCGTGCACGCATGCGGATAGTGCCTGAGGTAGTGTCGAGTTCATTGTCTACGGATTGGATGACTCCCCGGCGCGAATACCCTGTCTCATCTGCAAGCCCTAGATCAACCGGAACAGTAGCCTTATTGCCGATTCTGTTGATATACTTAAGATAAGTCTGCTCATCAGCGTTGAACTCTGCATAAATGGGGTTCACAGAGACAAGCATCGTTAAAGGCGCCGCGCCTGCTCCGGCGTTTACGATGTTTCCAAGTGTTATTTCTGCCCGCGATACGCGACCAGAAATTGGAGCTGTAATCTGGGTATGGCCGAGATCAATTTTAGCGGCATCCAGCGCCGCTTCAGCAGTCTTAAGATTGGCACTGGCCTCCAATGCTGCGTTGTTTTTTTCATCGTAGTCACGTTTCGCTATTGCATTTTCGGCAATTAGGCGCTGTGCCCTCTCCCAGTCGCTTTTCGTGTACGCGGCGCGAGCCTGAGCTGCTGCAACCTGCCCCTTAGCTCGTTCGACTTGTGCTTGGTAAGGTCGTGGATCGATGACGAACAGAGTGTCCCCTTTTTTAACCAATTGGCCGTCATGTATGTTGACGTCCGTTATGGTTCCTGCCACCAGCGGCCTAACCTCAACTTTTTCCACCGCTGCTAATCGGCCAGAATAGATTTGCCAGTCGGTAACGGTTTCTCTTTTAACGACCGCGACATCTACCTCTTGGATTGGGAGCGGGCCTTCCTGTGCTACAGCTTTCTCTGAGCTATCGACCACACTAAAGGCAATGACTCCGGAAATACAAAGCATGCCTGCCGAATAAAGTGCCAGCCTAATGCGGGGTTTGGAATTAGCGCTCATAATTACTCCGAATTTATTCCTGTTCTAGCTTGACTGTTGTGTGAATGCCAACTTCCGATGGCTAATTCGCATGAAATATGAAATGGCGCTTCTTGGAAGCCAAGGTTTTTGCTTCTCCAGCAACACCGCGACTTTTTTACAGTGCACGGCATGCGTGAAAAATCACGTCATCGACCTGTTTTCATTGTCTAGAACGCGTTCGCCATTGGCGATTTTTGTTCTGCGGTCGGCACGCATCCACCTTAAGGTAATAACCGCGGATACCGCGATTAGCGGAAAAACAATATTATTCATGCCCTTCCAGCCAAGTAATTGCAATATGGGGCCGGCGGCCAAAGTGGAAAATGCAGTGAATGTATATTGAATAAACTCTGCCACTCCCTGCACCCTGGCCTTTTCGGAGGGGTGGTAGGAGGAAGTCAATAAGGTTGTGCCACCAACAAACATAAAATTCCACCCGACGCCTAAAAAAAGAAGCGCGATATAGAACGCGGTCAAGCTGTCCGAAAACTGTGCAATCAATCCGCAAGCTGCACTTAGTGCCATTCCCAGGAATAAAATCGGAGGCAATCCGAATAGGGCAATCAGGCGCCCAGCGAATAGTGACGGCGCGTACATACCCACTAAATGCCATTGAATAATGCTGGCGCCATCATTTATGGAGTGATTGCTGGCGACAGCAGCCAGCGGTGTCGCGGTCATGATGAACATCATCACCACGCCGCCAATAACGTTATTCGAGAGTGCCGCTAGTGAAATAGGTTGCTTGAATATTGTGAGTAATTTGCGTGGCGGCTGTTCGTGGTCATGCAGTTCCAATGGTTCTGGAAGTGCATCTTGGTAACCCAGCCAAAGTAATGCTGCGGAGGCAAGGCCCAGCAGGCATACCATCAAGTACGAGCCGGCGAATAGGACTGGGAACAAATCTGTGCTCCAACTCGCCAACAAAGGCCCAAGAAAAGCGGCGATCACTCCGCCCGCAAGCACCAACGAGATCGCGCGCGCTTTGCGATTGTCAGGTTCCGAATCTGTCGCAGCCAATCGGTAATACTGGGCAAACGCTTGAAAAATACCTACGGCGGCTGTCCCCATGCAAAACAGCCAGAAAGAGTTTAGGAAAACTGCCCATACGGAAATCAATCCGCCTATCGCGCCGGTGAGGGCACCTAGTACAAATCCACGCCGCCTACCTATTTTCTGCATCAGAGTAGAGGCGAAATATGTCGCAATCGCGCCTGCTACGGTGATGAGTGCAAAGGGCAGAGTCGCAAGCGATTTATCGGGTGCGAGCTGATATCCCGTCAAACCGGTCAACGTGAGATCGATTGCGATGGCTGCCGTGAACAAACCCTGGGCTATTGCCAGCACAGCCACATTCGACGGGCTTGATGACTTTTCTAACGCTGAAATGTCTTCCGATAATTTTGATGTGCTCATTGTGTCCGCCTCCAGTCAAGACGGTTCGAGCTGTCTGCCCTTACAACCATGACGACTCTCCTGTTGAGAAACTGGAGCATTCTCTACGTCACTTATGGTGGGAGAAAGGACTTAGTTCCCTCCTTTTTGGTCGTCGGATTACATTAGGAGCAGGTGTCACAAACAGGAAGGCTGATAGCGAAGCGGGACTGAGAGGCGAACAAAAACGATGACGTTTTTTGAGGGTTTTTTGCTCTTTTCGCCATAAAATTTTTAGAGGATGATTTGGGGCCAGCGTTACGAAAATCGGCCAATAGGACGCTGGCGGGGAACAGTAATTCCGAGCAGGATCTATGATTTTTTAAGAAGGTAATTCCATGCGTGACATCGCTTTCCTGGTCTTTCCCGAGTTTCAGATTCTGGATCTCAGCGGTCCGCTGGCGGCCTTTGAGATCGCTAAAGAGATTGGGGTACCAGATCCCTACTGCTGTTCGGTGGTTTCGTTGTCGGGCGGTCCTGTGATGAGTTCGTCTGGTCTAGAAGTAAGGAGTCAGAAGATCAGATCAAGCCCGTACGATACGTTGATAGTGGTCGGCGGTAAGGCTTTTTCCAAACCCTATGACCTCCCCATGGTGTCGGACCACCTCGCTAATGCGGCCGCGAAAGGTACTAGGCGAGTTGCGAGTGTTTGCACCGGGGCTTTTCTATTGGCTTCGGCGGGCCTGTTAGACGGTCGCAGGGCTACTACACACTGGAGGCAGACCGCGCGACTGCAACGCAATTTTCCGAAGGTGCGGGTACAGCCCAATCATATATTTACGAAGGATGGTGGCATCTGGACGTCTGCTGGCATCTCTGCGGGAATCGATCTGGCGCTGGCCATGATTGAGGAAGATCTGGGAAATGCTGTTTCCCATGAGGTCGCCCGCGCCATGGTCGTGTACCACCGTCGGCCAGGAGGGCAGTCACAATTTTCGGCCATGGCCGATATGGAGCCGACGACGGATCGCATGAGGGAGGTGCTTTCCTACATGCGAGAGCATCTAAACGAACAGCTATCAACAGAGCATTTGGCATCAATTGCTTGCCTCAGCTTGCGCCAATTTGGTCGAGCCTTTCTGCTGGAAACGGGGGAAACACCCGCTAAAGCTGTGGAGCGTTTGCGTGTCGAGGTCGCGAGGCTGCGCGTTGAACGTGGGGCGGAACCGATCGAACTGATAGCACACTCGGTTGGCTTCAAGGATCCGGAGCGGATGCGCAGAGCCTTCATCAGAGTTATCGGGCACCCTCCTCAAAGCATCAGACGGCTGGCCGCACATCAGGGTGTTAGCGCTTATGAGGTTACGGTTGAGGCTGAAGTGTCTTAACTGCCCGCTCAGGGTTCATTGCGCTCGGCGCAATCCCCGTTGCAACGGCGTATTTGAGCGCTGTACCGAAAGTCTATTCCTCTTAAAGCCGCCTCATCAGTAGATTCTAATTTCGGAAGGGGAAACAAGTTCGACTAAACCGTATGGCGTAAATCGAGGGGACTAAGTCGTTTTGCAAAGCGCTAGTGACGCTTAAGCTTCAGCTTCTGGGTTTAGTGACCCCGAATGGTCGCGGTAAATCTCAAATCTACTAATGGGACAGTCATGAAAGAACTTTCAGGCAAACGTGCATTCATCACTGGCGCTGCACGTGGTATTGGCGCAGCTATCGCTATCGAGTTGGCAGAAAAAGGAGCTGATATTGCTTTCAGCTATGTTCGCTCTGGGGATGCGGCGGAGGAACTGGCCAGAGAAATTGAGGGATTGGGTGTTAAAGCCTTCCCTATCCAGGCCGATAGTGCGGATCCCCAAGCAGCTACGCGTTCTGTACATGAGGCAGCTAGGCTTTTAGGAGGGTTGGACATACTAGTAAACAATGCGGGCGTCGCTTTTATTTGCCCGCTAGAGACAATGCCGCTGGATCAGATAGACCAGATCATCGCCGTAAACATTAGAGCAGTGATCTTGGCTTCTCAAGCAGCCATTACCTATCTTGGAGAGGGCGGAAGAATCATCAATATCGGTTCCTGTCTGGCGGAGCGTGTGGCCTTCGAATCGGTCACAGTCTATTCCATGTCCAAGTCCTCCCTACTTTCCTTTACACGAGGACTTGCTCGTGAGCTAGGACCGCGTGGCATCACCGTTAATACTGTGCATCCTGGACCTACGGACACTGATATGAACCCAGCCGATGGTGATGGTGCCGATGCGATGAGGGCTCATTCAGCATTAGGCCGATACGGTACTGGGAAGGATGTCGCAGTGGCGGTCGCGTTCATCGCAAGCCCAAGCGCTAAACACATCACCGGCACCGGGTTAAGCGTGGACGGGGGCGTAAACGCGTAGTCCTGATTTATCTACCTACAGACTCTCTGACTAGTTACCCCAGGCACCTTGCTAGTAAGACTGAACGCCATTACGGGGCTAAAGAACTTGGTAGTTCGGGCTGATTTCCAGCAGTCATTCTAGTTGGGTGGCCGGCGAACTTAAATCTTCTTTTCGCGAACGCCTGGTTAGACGAACCACGTTTTACAGTTGAGGCGCCGTCAAAAGCATTAGAGACAACACCCTCAATTCAATCGCACTAGTGATCAGCTCGACCTGAACCGATGTATTTATCCATCGGCAGCACATGATCAATGTATGAAGTAATAATTCAAAGAAGACTTGCTAATCCAATTTTTGGTTTTTTCGTATAAAGAGGCTTGAATCAATGAGCGTTTTGTTGACTCGCCGCAAGGTGATTTCAGGTATGGGACTTCTAGGTATCGGCATGCTGGCAGGATGCGATACCCGAGGTGAGCTATCGTACAAATACGGCAAAGACTTAAGCAATAAAATTCTTGGGCGCACATTCCGGCTAAAAGACACCGACGGCGAGGTAAGAACGCTTTCAAGCTATCGAGGCGTGATGCCCATGATTTTTTTTGGATTCACTCAATGTCCGGCAGTCTGCCCCACCGCCTTGGCTCGTGCAGTTAAAATCAAAAAAATGATGGATAAGGACGGCTACTTTCTTCAGGTTATCTTTATTACGCTCGATCCCGAGCGGGATTCACCAGCCGTCCTAGACGCCTATGTAAAAACTTTTGATCCGTCATTTATCGCTCTTTACGGAACGCTAGAAGAAACAGCGGCTACAGCCAAAGAGTTTGGCGTGTTTTACGAGAAAGTACCGATTGGGTCAACATATACACTTACTCATTCATCGACAAGCTATGTGTATGACTACCAAGGAACGCTACGCCTTGGATTTTCTCAAGCACTTTCGGCACAACAATGTGCAGAAGATCTGATTACACTCATGGAGATTTGCTAATGTATTCAGGTCCAGATTTGACCAATATAAATCAACACGTTAAACAGATCGTACTTGGGTTTTCTCTACTAGGGCTGGCTTTCCAGGTTTCAGCCCAAACGCAGATAGAGGGCGCATGGGTTCGCGCGACAGTGCCAGGACAACAAGCGACTGGTGCGTTCATGACGATAACTGCAAGCAGCGACAGCAAGCTGCTCAGTGCCCAGTCACCGGTGGCGAAAATCGTGCAAGTTCACCAGTCGACAATCAAGAACGACGTGATGCGCATGCAACCAGTAGAGTTCGTCGCCTTGCCTGCTGGCAAAGCAGTCATCCTGGATCCCCACAGCTATCACATTATGCTTATTGACCTGGTGAAACAGGTAAAAGAAGGTGACCAGGTGCTTGTGAATCTTACGGTAGAGAATGCCAAGGGCGAGAAGGAATCGATCAAGGTTGAGGCCACCGCGCGAGCTTTAAATATGGCTGATGACGCAAAATGAATCGATAGTTTCAACGATGAGCGCCAGTAGATAAAAGTGGCTGACCGTGACGAGCGTTTAAACTGGGCGACGCCGCCAGCCACGTTGTCGGATTCGCTGGCCGCGTTTATCGAGTAGATTCGGCATGAAGCTAAGGCAAAGAGTTTTTTTGCCTTAGCTACCTTCGTGCGTGTAACACAACAAAAAATTGCTGGCTTATCTCAGGTGACCTCGCGCGCGACCCTTGTCTGGTTGCGATGCACCTCAGGTTAGCGCGTTCAAGCCTTTTAGCATCGGCTTAGAGGAAGAGGATCTTGCATCTGACGGGCTAAATTTATCCGATGCGGCTCCGTCGCTTGCTTAGGCGTATCGTTGGAATATCTTCGAGATTATTTTCCACTGACCGTCGATCTTGAGCAGCGAAAGAAAGTCGTGGAAGCTCGCGCCCAAAACGTCATTCTCCATGTCCACTCGGACAACTGCAGCTGTGGGTGCGATAGCCAAGATATCCAGGCGACTGCGGGTGTTCGGCGAAGCGCCCAGTGCTTTGAAGAAACTAGCAAATACAGGAACAGCTGGACCTTGAAGCAGCTCATCGCCGGTGTAGCCCCACATTATCGCGTCTTCGTGGAAGGCTTTCTCAATTCCAGCGATGTCCCCAGAGCGATAACCGTCAATATAAGCTTGAGCTGCCTGAATTACATCGTCGTATTCAGTCGTGGCGACTGGTTTTATATGCAAAGTCATGTTGAACCCTCGTAGCTGCCTAGCGAAATGTGCGTGTTTATGGGCCTCGCAGAGTCACGTACCGCGATCACCAAAATGTTTGCTACAACGAGTGCTCCTCCCCTGGCTTGGAGACGATGCATTCATACGTAGCGGGCCCACTCCTGAGTAAGCGTACTCAAGCCGTTGCCTTACGAGCATTGGACTAAAACATTGGTGATTCTTAGTGCTCTACTGCGCCGCCTGCGAACCTGTAAAAGCGAGCATTACAACCGTCGCTCATGGTGTGCGTGTCACCAACTTTACGTAGGAGTATGGGAAACGAAAACGACGTTTATCCCTCACTTTAAGCCAATAAATCTCGCTACTAAAAGCCATGAAGGGCGCCAGGCTCCGTGGTATTACACTAGGGTTCCCGTTAATCTGAGACTTAAAACGCTGGAGCTGAGCTGCGATGTACCGAATTGGATTTTTTGTCTGCCCTGGTCATGATGCCCTCGATCTTGCTGGGCCACTGTCTGCATTCAATCAAGTGGCGACGGCTGTTGGTCATAAGCCGTATGAGCTTCGTGTCGTATCGCACTCCGGAGGATCGGTTATTGGTAATTCAGGCCTTCCGGTCGAAACTACTCCAGTTTGCCAGCACACCTTTGACACCGTGATTTTTGTGGGTGGCGAAGTCGAGCCAATGCTGACAGCAGAGAATCTCGCCGCAGCAAGGCAATTGATCGTCAACGCTTCGCGAGTCGCCAGCGTGTGCACCGGGGCGTTCTTGCTTGCGGAAATCGGGCTGTTGAACGATCGGCGGGCCACGACGCACTGGAATCACACCGCACTACTGCAATCGCGTTTTCCCCGCATCAAGGTTGAGGGGGACAATATTTTTATTGAGGACGGGCACATCTGGACGTCGGCCGGCATCGCTTCCGGGATCGATCTGGCCCTCGCCCTGATTGAGAAAGATATGGGCGTGAATGTAGCGCGCGATGTCTCCAGATTGCTGGTCGTTCCATATCGACGGCCTGGTGGCCAGTCACAGTTTTCCGCGATGTCACAAATGGAGCCAGAGTCAGATCGCATCCGTATTGCGCTGAAATTCGCGAGAGAGCATCTGGCCGAGGAGTTGCCCATTGAGAGACTCGCCGATGCGGCGAGATTGAGCCTGCGACAATTCGGACGAGCGTTCCGCCGAGAGACAGGTGAAACACCAGCTAAAGCAGTGGAACGCTTGCGCGTCGAAGCGGCGTGTTTACGTCTGCAAGAAGGCAGCGAGCCGATCGAGCAGATTGCTCAGGCGGTCGGTTTTACTGACCCAGAACGAATGCGTAGGGCGTTCGTTCGACTGCATGGATATTCACCGCAGTATGTCCGCCGCGAGAATCGGTTGAGTGTTGAGTGCTCGATAATCAATAGCGGTACATAGCGAAGCCGAACTCATCCTGGATGCACCCGCTGACTTATGGCTCTTGAGAATGCTGAATCCATTCATTCAAAAGGAGCCGAAACGTGCGAAGGATTGTAAAGATGGCATTCACGTGGGTGCTTACAAGTGGGCCACTAATGAGCCAACTCTAAACGTAAACCCCCCGTGCGTAGGTACGCGCGGGGCTATATGCTTGAACTTGACGCCAGCTTAGGAACTGACCCTAGAGCGACCCCGCGGCATGGCGCAGAAATGACTGATCAAGGTCCGCCGAGAACAATGTTACAGAGCAACGATCACGCGGGAGCTAGTTTTGATAACTGCGCTCGACGCTTCATATGCTCATTCGCGACTCTCACAGCCTCGTCAGTTCTCCCCCACAGCCCCTTTATCTGTGCGACGATCTCCGGCCGCGCGGTACGTGGATTCCCCGAGTTCATTGTCGGCTGCGGGTCGTACTCGAGCACAAGCTGAGTAAACTCTGCCGCATCCTGGCCTTTAAGCTCGGCGATGACCTTCAGCGCAAAGTCGATACCTGCCGTTACACCGCCACCTGTGATTCGGTTCCTGTCGACGCATACCCGTTCGTAGCTCGGTTCGATACCCAGTGCGATAAGGGGTTCGTAGAAAGGCCAATAGGTCGCTGCACGGTAGCCCTCCAATAGTCCCGCCATAGCAAGAAGTACAGAGCCTGTGCATACAGCGGTTACATAGGTGGCAGTCTTGCCTGCGCGAGCAATAAAATCGAGCAGCTCCTGGTCCTTCATGATTTCAGGCGTTCCTCCGCCACCTGCGACAAACAGCACGTCCAGGTTATCTGGAACGTCATCAATCGTGATCGTGGGGTTCATGGTGACGCCCATATCCGTGGGAACGGGCTCCAGGGTCTTCCAGATTATGTGGGTTTTGGCATGAAGGCCGAATGCCGTCTGTGGGCCGGCCAAGTCCTGCAGAGTGAAACCAGGAAAAATCACCATGCCAATCTGCAGTTGGCGGCCTTCACTCTCATTGCTCATCTCATCAGACATTACCGTCTCCTCTCTTCGTACTTGACTAAAAGAGTATTCCTGCCGGACGCTGCACGTGAGTGGCTTAAATGACATCAAGCGATCGTTTTCTGCCAGTTATTTTGATTGTGAGAGCGGAGGTCGACGCCGTGCATAAAATTGCGGTTCTGGTATTGAATGACGTGGTGCCGTTGGACTTTGGTATCGCTTATCAGGTTTTCGCTTTGGCTTCTCAGGTTGATGGGAGCAAAGCTTACGAGGTGGAGGTGTGCGCACCCGAGCGGACAATTCGGGCCACTGGTTTTGATATGCATGTGCGGTACGGCCTCGACCGTCTTGAGCTGGCCCACACCATTGTCATTCCCGGGTGTGAAGACCCGTTTGGAGAGGTTCCAGAGGCGGTAAGAATTGCTCTTCGCCAGGCACATGCTCGTGGTGCAAGATTAGCGTCAATCTGCACAGGAGTTTTTATCCTTGCCGCGAGCGGTCTTCTAAGCGGAAAGCGCGTCACGACGCATTGGCGCTTCGCCGAGGACTTGGCCAGGCTTTACCCAGTGATAACAGTAGAACCTAATGTTCTATTCGTTGATGAAGGTAGCATCGTGACTTCGGCGGGTGCGTCAGCAGGATTGGATATGTGTTTGCATCTCGTGCGACGCGATTATGGTCAGTCTGTTGCGGCAAATACTGCCCGTCTAGCGGTCGCGCCACTGTACCGTGATGGTGGTCAGGCCCAGTTTATTCGTCAGGAGCTTCCAGGCTCTCCTACGAGCTTGGCGCCGTTGATCGAATGGATACGGGACAATTTGAACAGTTCGCACACGGTCGATAGTCTTGCGGCTCGCGCCAACATGAGCTCCCGCACCTTCGCTCGGCGATTTCAAGAACAGACTGGTACTACTCCTTTACAGTGGCTTCTGACCGCTCGTATTGATCGAGCGCGTGCATTGCTTGAGGAGAGCGAGATATCGATTGATCAAACGGCATTTCTTTCCGGATTCGGGTCTGCGGTGACCTTCCGGTCGCGGTTCCGAAAAGTCGTTGGCCTCACGCCAACTGAGTACCGTCGTCGTTTCAGCTCAGTAAACTAAAATCCAAATACCCGCAGACCATGGGTTTGGATTTTCAGGACGACCGACACGCTCACATTGATGCGTCAATCGCCAATCCCGCTGGCGATCAATGACAGTACCTCGCTCGGCACATTTTTCGGGGCACAACAAATTCGGGATGGGAGCGCTGTAGTTTCACTACGGCGAATCAAGAACTTCCCATGGACAAATGCTAGAAAATCATGCCCATATGCCAGCACCTTAGCCTGAGTCTTTACTGTCGTAACGCTGGGCGCTATCAATGGATTTCTGGTCCGAGAGACCCGATAGTCGGTCAGTTGTAGGGCGGGTTTGCCTCATACTCCCTCCTGCTCGAGTGTCGCACTGTTCAACTGCTGATCTTGCCAGGCCGCGCAGGTCAGCCCAGTGCCTTTCCACCGTCCATTCTGTATGACCATTGGCTGTGCGCCCGTGGATAATCAAAAATATTTCAGACCTATATCACCTCTATGAACGCCCGCCTGTATCGACTGCAGTTGGGATTTTGGCGTGCCTGCACTTCGCTTAGCACGCTCATCATTTGAGAGGATCTGCGTATGTATAGCCCTTGCCCAAGTTGTAACTCTGGACGCATCGTCACGAAAAATATTGGGAAACAAGCAGGCGGTTTGATCGGTGCCGCAGGCGGCGCCGCCAGTGGTACAGCTGGCGCTCTGTCCGGCGCCGAAGCTGGAGCTGTTTTAGGTGTCGCCGGAGGCCCAATAGGCATCGCGATCGGGAGCGTCGCTGGGGCGATTTTAGGGGGGTTGTTTGGAGGGGTCGCTGGCGGTATCGCCGGGGCCACGCTCGGTGAACAGATCGATGACAAGGTACTGAATAACTATCAATGCCTAGAGTGCGGTTACAGCTTCAGCGCTAATCGCTAAATCATCGAGTCAGCCCCTGTTTCTCATGCAAACAGGGGCTTCCCCTTTGTCAAAGGACCTATTCCCATGGCTCATCTCATTGAACAAATGGCTTATGTTGGCGCAACTCCCTGGCACGGTCTGGGTAGTCGCCTTTCTCCGAAACAACCCATCGAAATCTGGCAGCGCGAAGCGGGTATGGACTGGAAGATCCAGGACAGCCCGGTGCATTTCAAATCCGATAGCATCGGTGCACTTGGCTCAATTCACACCTTCCCTGACCAGAAGGTTCTCTACCGCTCCGATACTAAGGCCCCGTTGTCCGTGGTTTCTCAGCGCTACCAAGTCGTGCAGCCGCGCGAGGTCTTGGAGTTCTATCGGGACCTCACTGAAGTATCGGGCTACGAGCTGGAAACGGCCGGCGTACTCAAAGGCGGTCGCAAGTTTTGGGCGCTGGCCCGCACTGGCCAAGGAACGACCTTGAAAGGCAACGATCAGGTCAATGGTTATCTCCTGCTGGCCACCTCCTGTGACGGTACCTTGGCTACCACGGCCACACCTACAACTGTGCGGGTAGTTTGCAATAACACGTTGACTATTGCGCTGGACGGTTCGTGCAAAGCGATCAAGGTGCCGCACAGCACGCGCTTCGATCCACAGGCAGTAAAAAAGCAACTCGGTATCGCTGTCTCGCAATGGGACAACTTCATGCACCGGATGCGAATGCTATCTGAACGCAAAGTTCAGTGGCATGAAGCCATGGGATTCTTCATGAACGTGCTGTGTGATGCCAATCCGAACATGCCACTACCGGCAGTACTTCCCAACGAGCGGGCACTACGCAAGGTGCAATGCCTGTATGAAGGTCAGGGTCGCGGGTCAACCCTGGAGTCAGCTCAAGGAACCGCCTGGGGCCTGCTCAACGCCGTGACGGAGTACGTCGACCACGAACGCCGTGCGAGAAGCATCGAGTACCGTATGGACTCTGCCTGGTTCGGGCAAGGAGCACAGCTCAAGCAACGGGCGCTGGAGGCGGCGCTACAACTTGCAGCTTAGGCCTAGTTTTCACTGTCCTCATAAACCCCTTCCCCATTCTGTTCTTCCACTCCCTAAACGCCTGATCAGCTTCGTGCTGGTTGGGCGTTTTTTATGCCTCAAGGAAATGATTATGAGCACTCAATCCCTACTACATCTCAGAACTAAACCCCGTCCTGCCTTACGCTTGGTCGGCACCAAACAACTGCCGCGTGAGGACTGGTTGACCGTGCGCAAGCAAGGCATCGGCAGTTCGGATGCCGCCGCCGCTGTGGGCCTGAACCCTTATAAATCACAGCTGGAACTCTGGATGGAAAAAACCGGGCGTGACACTTTACTGCCCATGATCGATCCGCAGGATGAGGAAAACCCCGCGTACTGGGGCAACATCCTGGAGCCGATTGTCGCATCCCATTACACCCGGCGCAGCGGTCATCGGGTCCGCCGGGTCAATGCGGTTCTGCAGCATCCTGATCCCAAACTGGCCTGGATGCTGGCCAATATCGACCGTGAGGTTATCGGTGCGTCAGAAGTGCAGATTCTCGAATGCAAAACCGCCGGCATAAACGGCGCACGTCTCTGGAAAGAAGGCGTGCCCGAGTATGTGCAGTTGCAGGTCATTCACCAGTTGGCCGTGACTGGCAAGCAGGCGGCGGATGTGGCGGTACTGCTCGGAGGTCAGCACCTGGAAATTCATCGCATTGAACGCGATGAGTCACTGATAGCTCGGTTGATTGACCTGGAACGGCTCTTCTGGGATTACGTCGTCAGTGACACCCCGCCGCCAGCAGACGGTTCTGCCTCGGCGGAGCAAGCTTTGCGCTGTCTGTATCCGCATGACAATGGACAAATCCTGGATTTTAGCCACGACACACTGCTCTGCACGGCCTTTACCGAACTGCAGAACGTGCGCAAGTCGATTGCTCTGCAGGAGAAGCAGGAAGCTCAGCTCAAGCAAACGTTGCAACAGGCCATGGGCGATGCCAGTCGGGCGACCTTCGCAACCGGCAGCATCACGTGGAAGAAAGCCAAAGACAGCACGGCCCTGGATATCCCCCGCCTGCTGAAAGAAAAACCCCACCTGCAAGTACGCTACTCGACCACAAAAACCGGCAGTCGACGTTTTCTGCTGGCCTGAACGCTCGCTCGCGCTTCCCTTATTCCCATGCCCTTTCTCTCCAACGCCACCCTGGCCGTTTACGCGGTCTCGGTGGCATTTTTATTTCAGATACAGGAGAACTCCCATGCTCAAAGGTTTAGCCATCACTCCGCCGATTTTGGGCCGAATATCCATTGGCAAGCTCGTCGAAAAGAACGGCAAGCGTCTACCGGAAAAGGACGATCAATTCACCCTTACCTCCCAAGTACAGAGCCGTGACGGCTGGCTGCTGCACCCCCTCAATGAGGAGCTGCGTAATGGCCAGGACGGCAAACTGCGCAGCATTCCGATCCGGCTGCTGTTCAACGAGCCGGACCTCAACTTTCGAGCCGACTACAGCCTGTTCGACCGCAACACTGGTCGCCCGCTGTGCGTCGGCAATGGTGAGACCTGCAAGCGTCTGACCAAGGATGGCATTCAGTCGTTGCCCTGCCCTTCCCCGGATGGCTGTTCACTGGCCCAAGGCAGTGCCTGCAAACCTTACGGCCGGCTCAACGTGGTGATTGGCGATGACGATCCACTTGGCAGCTTTGTCTTTCGCACTACCGGCTACAACAGCATCCGCACCCTCGCAGCGCGACTGCATTATCTGCAAGCCATCTCCGGCGATCGACTGGCCTGCTTGCCGCTGGAGTTGCGTCTTCGCGGTAAGTCCACTCGCCAAAGCCACGGTGTACCGATTTTCTACGTAGACATCACGGTACGCAGCGGTCTGGGCATGGAGGATGCCTTACTTGCAGCCAAGCAATTGGAGGAGACCCGTCAAGCCGCAGGCTTTGACCAGAGCGCCTTGGATCAAGCGGCACGGCAGGGTTTTAACAATGGGGCCTTTGAGGACACCGTGGAGGACACAGGTGCCATCGTCGAGGAGTTCTTCCCTGTCATTGAAGATCAGCCCAGCCGTATAGAACTCAACCCCCCTCCACCGGCAGCGCCCGCCAAACCCTCACTTGCCCAGAAGCTGGAATCGCGAGCCTCGCAGCACAAAAGCAGGTCTTCGGTTCAGTAGCCATCAACTCTTCTGCGTTCTTCCCTATTCGCTCAGGAATACCCGAATGAAATATCACAAGCTGATAGCCGGTGAAACAATCGGTACCTATGTCATGGAATCCCCGGTTACCGAGGCTGACATCCTGCAGATGGCACAACAATTGGCAATGAGCCGTCTGTCTAAAGGCCGGGCATTAACGGAGCCAAAGCAGGTTTTTAGCCACCTGCAAACACTGCTGCAGTACCACGAGCACGAGGTCTTTGCGCTACTACTGCTCGACAGCAAACATCGAGTGATTGCCTTCAGGGAGCTATTCAGAGGCACACTGGATGGCGCCAGAGTCTACCCGCGAGAAGTGGTCAAGATTGCGTTGGAGCACAATGCGGCAGCGGTGATTTTGGTACATAACCATCCATCCGGCGACCCTGAACCCAGCCAAGCTGATCGCACGCTAACCCAGGCGCTCAAGAACGCCCTCAGCATGATTGGCACCCAGACGTTGGATCACATCGTTGTAGGTCATGAAGGCTGCGTATCGCTGGCTGAACGAGGTTACCTTTAACTCCAATGTACACACCGTCCGATGGACCGCCTTTGGCATTGCCAGGGTGGTCGTCGGCACGGTGTCCTTCTATTTTTTTGTCGTGATTCAGCGTTGTGCTCAGGTTCTGCTGCACCCGAAACCATGGGAACCATCCCCAAAAACCTTCGTGCTCGACTTACACAGGTAGCTCGCACGATGGAAGAAGGCTGCCTGTCCGGCTATCTCGTCGCGATACAAGTGATAGTAAGGATTTTGTGGAATCTCGACCAATCCCCTGACAGCCTCTACTGATAACCCTAAAGCGCTTGCCCACGCTCCTTCCAAGCGATTAAACATGTTGTCTCTGCCTGATTCGAGCTTACCCAGCGCATTGAATGCATCGTAGTTCAGCAAGATCGCAAAGTGATGATGTGGTCGCGCGTGCTGCCCTTGTTCCCTAGCCCAGACGTAACGCACCTTGGTGTCGTGAGCGTACTTATTCACAAGTTTCGCCATTTGGCGATTGTGCTTGATTTTGGCTTTAAAGGATTCGATGAAGCGGTCAATAACTTCGTTCGTGAAAGCGTAATCGGGCAATTGATTGTTAGCTGGTAGCCGCAGGTCAAACCTGAATGCGAACACACGAGGGTACTGATTAAGCGCTCGAGATACCGTCTGATGAAGACGGTTTAGGTACTCTTGGATGAAGGGTCCCTTATCCACTTGCACGGTCAGGCCTTGATAAGAACCTTCGTAATGAAGGGTTAAGTTCGTGTTGCCTGGATATTTAGCCATGATGGAGCTCCGAGTATTTAGTTTCATATAGTCAGGCCCACTAGTACATTTTTACTTACACCTAAGAATGTAGAGCACAGTACTGCTCTGCTTAGAGTGCCTACCTTCCCTCCGACACACCCCTACACCTAACCAGTACAGACAAGCCAAACTCACAATAGAGATACTGTATAAGCATAGTACCAATACCGAAACTTTCTGACGGCACGACACTAGATAAAACACCCACAAGCCCTGTTAAAAAAGATACATTACAGAGAAACAACAACTCTGGAAAAACACCATGAAGGATAAGTTCCTTCATGGTGTTAACTAGAACCGAGCCAGTGAAATTCACAAAGGCAAACGCAGCAGATCCTCAAGCATCATTCTTCACCAACTGATCCCGCTCTTTAACTTTACTTAGTATCCAATCGTGAACTTCACTTTCCAGCCAACCTACACAACGGTCCCCCAAGGAAATAGGTTTGGGAAATGAATCTCCCGAAATAAACTTGTAAATCGTAGATCTAGCAAGGCCAGTTAGATCCATGACCTCTTTCAATCGAATTATCCTCATGAACGCATCTCCTGTATTCGTCCAGAGGATTGGCAAGGTCAGTAGAACTTTACTGAGGGCCACGAAACTCCTGTCTACTGGCGAGTCAATGAACCACTCAGAGACTAGAGAACGGACATGGTAAGAAGCGACCCTTCCTTGCCATGGGCGGCGGCGTTGACGGATTTTTGAAGACCTTTCGGCAGCCGCCCCTTGTTGACCTCAAGGCGGTTCAGGCCCAGCAGCACTTCAGCGGCTTGTTCACGGGTGCTCAGTTGGGCGACCTCCATGGTGCTGATGCCTTAAACACCGCATAATTTCGGCCCTATCATCAAAAATATCTACTATAAATATTCTAGCTAAACACTATAAAACTCATGCAAAATCTCTATGTTTGTGCTATAACGCTACTGAATTTTTTCTAGAAGACTTATAAAATGGCCATCAGAATCAATGATAATCTTTCTCAGCTCTGGGGAGACAATTTAGTCAATGACCGCAGGGATATTTGGCTATGGAAACGCCTCCAAGAATACGGGCTCAATATTGGCCCCCTCGACAGAGCGCCGCGAGAGATGCGCAACATAATCGCAGAGTGCTTGAGCTTAAACCCACACATCGCTGAGACTTTGAAACAACAGGAAGCGGCAAAACTACTTCATCAGGATCACTTCAAGTGGATACATGAGGGCAAACGCCAAATCTCATGGGTAAGTAATCGATTACTTAGCGCTTCAGGACTTATTCCATTCATGATCCCAACAAACCTACATGGAATAGACAGGCTGTATTACATCGCAGACTGCTGGGAAGCCGACATCACCTACAAGCGTATTGAACTAAAGAACATAGAGGAACTGTGGAGATCACAAAAAAACACTGACAAACCTTTCAGATGGTTTAAAGACGACAACCAAAAAATCTTGCTCGCGTGGGAATGGCTTACAAAGAACACTCAACTCAATCTCTCACGCCCCCCATTTGAAGACTATGAAGACCTTTTAATATATTTTGACGAAAACCTTATCATCAACGAACAAAGAGAGCTCTACCTTACTAAAATTAAAGCACGATGGAGCCAGCAAAAATACAGAAGCAACCTATCAGGAAAGTCTCAGTACAACTTTATACTTTCCGACAAGGCCATTCGAAGTTTAGACAAAATATGCGAACAACATGAAATCAGTCGTGCTCGAGCAATAGAAATCCTCATAGCGCAAGAAGAGATAAACGCTACGTACATTGCTGAAAAACTGAAAAACTCCAAACTACTCAATCAAGATTAGTGGACTTTGCAGAAATAGATACCTGATAGATCTCCGGTCAAGACCCGACCTCACTCTCGGATTATTTTCCGCCCCAGCAGGATCTAGCTCAAGAGAGCGATACAATGGCTGCTCTCTATTTACATGCTCTACATCGTGCCAATCCATGCTGTGACGCAGCTGTTATGCAGAGCATATTGTACGGCCTGGGTCCGTCCTCCCCGACTGAACTAGTATGGGCTCTCATAACTCACGCAGGCAAAGAAACTGGGCCCAGCGCCAAACCTGGCACATCTTGCACTACAACGTAGTTTCAAACTTCTAACCGGCAATCCAGGCATTGTCGACATCGTTGACGCCAGGACTCACCACGTATTGAATGTTTGGCCGCGCTGTCAGCCACTTGCTGACCAGGAAGTCGTAGTAAAGCTCCACTTTGGATGTAGAACATCCCGGGTGGATGTAGCGATCGATCTTGTTGGTGGCCTTGTCATGCACAGTGGCGTCGCTAAACAAGGTCAGCGCCCGTGCCGGGTTGGTCGCATCCTTGTAGACCTGATGCTGCACCACCCACTAGGCGCCGTGTTTGTTGTTGTGGGATTTGAAGCCTGTATCGCTCAGCGGCTCCTGTGCCACGTCCGCAGCAAGATAGAAATCGTCAGCCTTGGTGGTACTGTAGTAGCCGCCGACGCGGTATTCGCCGGGCGTTGGAGCAGGAAGTAGTAGAGACCGCCCATTTGCCGTACTCGAAGGCAATATGGCATGTGCTGACTCGCCAGAGCGAGTGAAGGAATGCACAATCGCCAGCAATGGCTATCAGAAGCCGTTGGCTCCGCTCAAAAGTGAGATCCGACGAACAGCTGTGGAATTGAGCATTGATCGACGCAAAGGTAGGAATTTAAGAAGATTCGCGAATGGTATTCCAAAAGGTATTCCAATAAAAAATTTAACCGAAAACAATCTATAATAATCAACATGTTATAGAATCAATTCAGATTACCCCGGCCCACCATATACGAAGCACCACCAAAACCCGCCTTGTACGGGTTTTGTTGTTTCTGGGCTCCTGAAAACACACCGCCGAATGAGCCTTCGGACTTTTCCCGCAAGACATCGCGCCCTTGGTGAACTGGTGCTCATCAATCGACACGACTAGCCTTGAAACGTCGCTGCAAAATCAGCGACCGGGTTTAGCAGCTCGGTTAATATCAAGGCATGCTATGCCACCATCCGTTCAAGCGAAGCATCTTGCGTCCGCTTGTCCACGTTATGGCGGCTGTGCGTGGGGCACTTTCGAGTGCGCTGGGTTCCTTGATTCCTGGTCTGCTAACCCGCGTACGGTCGCCACCCTTTTCGTTTAGCAGCGATGTCTGGCGACTCCACCAGTCAAGGAGTTGCACTCATGAAAAAGAACAGTCCCAATCCTCCGAGCCCGGGCCAATCCTGCACGGATATCTTCTGCATCGCTCAAGGCATCGACCTCGAAACCCTGCTCGTACAGGCCTGCGAAACCCTCGCCTCGCTAAACGCGCTCACTACTGACCTGGCTTTCGAACTTGACGGAGCCTTTCGCCATAAACTTCTGGCCACCCAACAATTGAGCGTCCTGGGTGAGTTGCTGGTGACGCGCGCACTGGACATTCTCGTGCCAACGGCAGATTCGAAAACGCAGGAAAGGACAGCTTCAGAGTATTAAAAATAGCGATCCAGCAGGAGATCGCCAAAAAGTAACCAAAGGGTGAGCGGGCTATTTTCTTCGAAAATAAATCCGTCACCTTTTTCTATTACGGATGGTTGTGATACTTCTCCATCCCGTGCCCAGCACAGCTCCACCTGAATTCGCCTCTATCAGACAACCGGAAGTCCGATACCTCATGCTCAAGCCCTGTTTATTCCTGGCCCTCGCCACGCTCTCCACGATCGCCAACGCCGACCTCGGCGGGGTCTGGCAAGGCACGCTCGGCAAGACGCCGATCACCGCCTGTTTCAACGCCGCGCCCAACACAGGCGGCAGTTACTATTACCAGCGATTCCTGACACCGATCCAGCTCACCCAGGAAACACCCGATGCTCTCTGGGTCGAAGAAGGCAACAGCGGTGTTTGGCAACTGGAGATGCCACAGGGCGAATCGCTCAAGGGCGTCTGGAGCAAAACCAAGGGCAGCAATCCACTACCCCTGGCATTGCAGCGCGTAGCAACGCCACCCGAAGGTTGCGCCAGCGATGCTTACAACACGCCCATGGAAACCTCGCCCCTGCCGGTCAAGACGCAGAAGCAGTCCTTCGCCGGGCACAGCTACCAGATAAAAACCCAAGGCGCCCAGGTGACGCTCAAGCTTGAGGGCGACAGCCCGGCAATTCAGAAGATCAACCGGCAGTTGGCAAGCCTGGCCGTCAGCGCTGAGGATCAAGCCAATTACTTCAGCGAACGACGGGAATACCTTGGACGCAACGGTGCGGCCTATACCAGCGAAATCAGCGTCGAACCCACGTACTGGTCATCCCAGTGGATCACCGTCAGGTTTTACCGATGGGCCGCCGGTACGGGCGCCAGGGGTATCAGTTGGGGGCTGCATTCCTGGAACCTGCAAACCGGCGAAAGCGTTGACCCATGGACTTGGCTCGGCGGGCATCAGGAATGGTATGACGCTTACTCCGGCCATCTGAAACTGCCCGCCACATTCAGCGCATGGCTGGAGAAGCAAACCACCACCGATGAAGGCTGCCCGGCGGTCACCAGTTACTCGACGTTCGACCTGAGCTTCGACACTCAAGGCATGAAGCTATCCACGCCCGCCAATGGCGACGGTTGCGACAATGACCTGAGTTTCACCTGGGAGCAGTTGGAACCTGTTTTGTCGGCCAAGGGTAAAGCCACACTTGCCAGCTTGAAGACGCCTTGAATGCGTGACCAGCATACGATGGTCCAGACACTGATCAGCAGCGATGCCCAACGCTGGCACCTACTGGACATCGTCCGCTCCCTCGCCCTCCCCGACTGCTGGATCGGAGCCGGCTTCGTACGCAACGCGGTATGGGATCACCTCCACGGTCGCCCCCTATCACCACTGACCGGTGACGTCGACGTACTGTGGTTCGACGCCACCTGCACCCGCCCCGACGAAGACCGCCGCCTCGAAGCCCTCTTACACGCAGCCGAACCCTCCATCGACTGGTCCGTCAAAAACCAGGCCCGCATGCACCTGCGAAACGGCGACGCGCCTTACCGCAACGCCAGCGACGCCATGCGCTTCTGGCCCGAGACCGCCACCGCAGTAGCCGTCAGAAGAACCGCAGAAGACCTATGTGAAGTTTCAGCCCCTCTCGGCCTGGAAGACCTGTTCAATCTCCAACTCAAACCCACTCCCCGCTTCACCCAGGAAAAACACGCCATCTACCAACAACGCATCACCTCCAAACGCTGGCTAACCCAATGGCCACTGCTGAAACAATCCTGACCCTACAAAAACCTCACATTCATTCACGAATTATTAAGAATCGCCCTCGTATACTCACCGATCGCCCGGACTGTTCCCCCGAACGGCCCCCTGCCCCGGTAGCCAGAATCCATGACGCGTTCCGCTCCTCTGCTGCTCCTGCTCGCTGCGCTGTTGTTTTTCTTTGCCCTTGGCAATCACGAGTTGCAAGGCTCGACCGAGGCCCGTGTGGCCGGGATCGCCATGGCCATGCACCTGGATAACGATTGGGTGGTGCCGCGACTGTTTCGTGAACCCTTCCTGGAGAAACCGCCGCTGAGCCTGTGGCTCGACGCCGGTGCGATTCGCCTGTTTGGCGGTACCACATGGGCAGTGCGCCTGGCGTCGGCGTTTGCCGGGCTGTTCAGTGTGATGCTGCTGTACGGGATGCTGCGCAAGTTTGGCCGGCCCAAGACGCTGGCGTTTGTCGCGGGCCTGATGCTGGCGACCATGGCCAGTTACTGGAGCAACGTGCGCGGTGTGGGTGAGGATTCGCTGCTCACCCTCGGGGTCACCATGGCCCTGCTGGCGTTTTATCAAGCCAACCGCCCCGAGTCGGAGCGCGACCGTTCCAACCTGAGCACCTGGTTGCTGTTCACCTTTGGGATGGTCATCGCCACCTTGAGCAAAGGGGTTCTGGGCCTGGCCATGCCTGGCGTGGTGATCTTCGTCTATCTGGCCAGTACCAGCCTGATGGACAAACAATTCAAGCTGGGCGACTGGATCAAGCCCGGGCTGTTCACGCTGCTGGCGCTGGTGCCGCTGATGATCTGGCTGGGTTTCCTGTACCAGCGCGACGGGTTGCAGGGGGTACGTGAAGTGCTGCTGACCAACAGCGTCGGGCGCTTCAGCGGTTCGTTTGTCGAAGCCGGTCACTACGAGCCGTTCTATTACTACATCGTCAAACTGCCCGAAGCCTTTTTGCCCTGGAATATCCTGGTGTACCTGGGGCTGTGGCACTTCCGCAAAAGCCTGGTGCGCAACCGCTACCGGCTGTTTTTCAGCGTATGGCTGGTGGCGCAGTTCACCCTGCTGACGTTCGCCTCCAGCAAGCGCACGGTTTATCTGATGGCCTTGACGCCCGCCGCGGCAGTGCTGGCCGCCGAGTATGGCGGCGTGCTGCTGGGCTGGCTGAAAAGTCGTGGGCAGGTTTCACACGTTGCCGAACACGTTTATGAAAACCGACGGGGTCTGGTAGGTGGCTTCTTCACCGTGGTAGTGGCCTGCTACCTGATTGCCGCTTTCTGGTTCGCGCCCAAGGCCGATGTGCGCCAGTCGTTTGTGCCGGTAATCAGCCAGATCCAGGCGATGCAGGCGCAAGGCAAAGAGGTGGTGTTGTATCAGGCCAACGAGCGGATCGCCGGGGCCGGGGTGTTTTACATGCAGGGTTATTTGACGATTCTGCAAACGCCGGAAGAACTCAAAAGCTACCTCGCGGCCAAGCCCGGCAACGTGGCCCTGGTGGACAATACTGACCGGCTGAACGTCCCGGTGACGGTGGTCAAGGAGATGGCGATCAACCGTCAGCCGTACTATTTCGTCGAGCAGTGATGAAAGAGGCGCCTGCCACGAGTAACTAACTACCGCCATCGACACTGCAAGACTGCGCACCCTCAGGGATCAATCAACCCTGAGGACCGGCCATGCCCGCCCAGCCCCCGAACACATCACCACTTACCCCGGAACAACTGAACGGCTACCTGCTGCAAATCGGTCATCGTCTACAGATTTTCCCCAACGGCCACGCACCGGCAGCGCAGTCTTCTACCGAGTTGCTGGAGGTGCAGGCATTGCACACCGCCCTGGCAGAAGAAAGCCGCTGGAGCCTGCAGAACGCACAAGTGCATTACACCGTTCCCGGCGACTGGGTGATCCAGGGCGAGCCCGGCCGGTTGAACCGCACGCGCATCAGCCAGGCATTGCACAAGAAGCTGGCCGCCCTGGAAATCGAACGGCGGCCCAACGGCCATCTACGCAAGAACTGGATACTCGACAGCCACCAGCCGATGCTGGAGGCCGAGGCCAGGCTGAAGGTCAAGGATCGCCTGCTCAGCCCCGCCGACCAGTTGCTGGTGACGAATATCGTCAGCGGCCCCGAGCTGCGCCCGGGTATCCATCGCCTGACGTTTCGCTACCGCCAGCAGACCATCGAGTTCGCCGGGGCGTTCGCCCTCACCCGCAGCCAGACACCGGTCACCCACCTGGAGATCGAGGACGGCGATGTGTTGCTGTTCACCCCTTCCCGAGGCCTGGAGGCTTTCACCTCGCTCAAACACCTGGATCGCACGCTGCAAGAGCGCATGAAGCAGTCGGCCTGGCGCCAGGAACTGCTGCAACACTTGCCGCGCCGTTACCAGCACTTGCGCGCGGCAAGTATCTGGCCGCTGGTGCCAGAGCCTATCGACAGCCTCCCGCTGAACGAACACACCTACAACGCCCTGCAGGACAAACAACATCAGGACATCGCGTTTGCCCTTGGCCTGGACGGCCATCCAGCGCCGACAGACGTCGCCAGAATGACCCTCGAACTGGACCAGGCGCTGCGCTGCTCGCCTTGGGACTTGTCCTCGCGCCTGGAACTGCGCGCGCAGCAGTTACTGGAAAAACTGCTGCACGAATCCGCTCCCGACTGGTACCGCAGCGCCAATGAGGCCCAGCGCAAAACCCTCGCCGAGCACCTGCGCACCTATGAACACCTCAGCCTGCAAGTGCTGGCGCTGCTCGGCCCGGCGGCCTCGCCCGAGGCCATGGCGCGCCTGCAATTGCTTGAGCACCTGGACGACGACCTGGATATCCAGGGCCTGATCCCCGAGCAACTGCAGATCAGCACCGAGCGCACCCTTAAGTCAGGCAACTCGTACAACCAGCACAACAACCTGGTGCAACTGGCGGTACGTGGCTTGCACCGTGGCGATGAGCACGCCGGTTCCGAGTTTCTCGAGCACACCCAACTGACCTACGCCCAGCAGCCATTGCCGCCCGAGTTCCAGGACGTCACCCCGGCTTACCTCGCCGAGCTGCTGGCCAAGGTTCAACCAAGCCTGAGCTTCGCCGAAGAACAAAAGCGCGCCCACAGTTTGCCCGCCGTACAGGAAGCCATGCAGCAGATGCTCGACAGCCGCCTGCACGCGCTGGCCTACAGTGCATCGTTGCAAAACCATATCAGCGCGGACGACTACGCACTGCTGCAGACCCTGAGTGAAGGTCCATCGCCCACACTTACCGCCTGCTGTCTGTTCCTGCACAAGGCTCCGCTCAAGGACCTGTGGGTGCTGCGCCAGACCGATGCAACGGGCGCGGTCAAACGCTTGCTGCTGTGCACGCCTCACGCGCCACGCGCCGAACAGTTCCAGGCCTTTGGCAGCGAGCGGGAATTGCAGGCGCATATCCTCGGCTGGAGCCAGGAGATAGCGTCCGCTCCCGGTTCGCGCAGCATGAAAGACTACCTGCTTGAACAGTTGGTCAGCCGGATCCGGCCCAAATACAGCGCGATGCTTTCCGCCCTGGGTTTTGCCCCGGCCAGCCTTGAGTATTTGATGATCAGTTTCGGCGCGCCCTCCAACTATGAAGCCTGCCTGGTGGAAATGAGTACCACGACGCTGGCCATGCAGGCCGATGAATACCTGCATCAGATGCCCAAGTGGCTGAGCCAGGCATCGGCAGCCGACCGACAGAAACTCGCCGACCTCAAGGAACAGGCACTGGGCGCGGCACAGGCCTACGCCGCAAGCCCGGGTAGCCCACAACAGTTTCCCGACTTCGACAGTTACTTGCACAAGGCGGCAAAAGCCGCCCTCAACCAACTGCTCGGCAACCCGATCCCGGCGGTAGACCCAAACCTCGTGGGCGTGATCACCCCGCGCGAACGCGTCAGCTACACCACGCTGTACCGCAACGGCTACGACGCCAGCCTGGGCTTTATCAACCCCGACGCCAGCACCACCGCGCAGTTCAAGGGACCGCCCGGCGTCGACCTGAGTCGACTCACCGCGCAAACGGTGAGCAACTCGGTCAGAGGCACCTGGATCGGTGACCGCTATGTCGCCGAGGTCGAGAAAACCCTGCTGGACCCGCAAGGCCCCCACTATGCATGGCGCCGCAACATGGCCCTGGAGGTTGCCCAACTGCACATGCACGTCGCCGCACTCGAGTGCTGCCTGCAAGGCTGCCTGGCAACAAGCGACCTGGCCTGGCTGGAAAAAAGCATCGACAGCCTGGCCGATAACAGCGATGCCGTGCGCAATCGGTATCGGCTCTATCCCCTGCACATCAGCGGCCAAGTGATCGATGGCTGCTACCTGTTCCACCACGCCAACGACCTGCCCCTGCTCTACACCCCGCACGCACCGGATGGCATCGACTTCAGGCCGCAACGGGAATTCAACGAACGCCTGAAAAACCTTGAAGGCATGGACACCTACTACATCAGCCGGGTCGCCAGCGTTGAGCGCGCGGCGTTCGAGCCGAGGTTGCATGCGTTGGTGGCCGGCCTGCCGGCACAGCTCAAGGGGCTGTATTCCAAGCCGGTGTTCGACGAAGTGCCTCGCACCGCACTGCCGCTCAAGAACCTGCATTACCACACCTACGACAAAAAGCTGCGTCACCGTATCGACGAAGTCAAAAGCACCACCACCGGACGCTTGCAGATGATCATGGAGCTGGTCAGCGTGATCGGCGAAATCACCATTGCCGTGCTGACCGCGCCCTTCCCGGCACTGAGCCTGGCCTTGGGCGGCTTGCTGGTGTTCAAGGATTCGATGCTCGCCCTGCATGCCTACAGCCGCAACGACACCGCCGCCGCGCTGGGACACTATCTGGGTGCGCTGCTCAATGCCGGCGGGACGTTGTTGACCGACCTGCGGCCCCTGCTGTTCGCCCCCGTCAAGCTCGCCCGTCCGCCGTTGCGCCATATTGCCCGGGTGCCCAAGGACCAACAGGCCATGACCTTGATCAAGCAACTGCAACCGCAACCCCCATTGCCCCAGGGCATGCAGCCCGTGCTGTTTGCCGGCGACAGCCTGTGGGCCTCGCACACCCCGGACAGCCTGGGGCGATTCCTGTTGTTTCGCTACGACAACACCAGCGGGCAATTGCGCTCAACCGGCAAGCTGGTGAACCATACGGTGGACGGCCAGTGGCAGCGCTCCGGTGTCATCGGTGGCATGCCTGGCCCTGAAAGGCTCGGGCAGCCCTATGAGTTGTCGGAAAAGTTTCGCCGGGACGTATCGGCCGTCATCGCCCCCGAGGACCGGTCGGCGCTGTTCCTGCAAATCGCCTACCTGGATCGAGACCTCAATACCCACAGCATCTGGATCTCGCGTCGGCAACTCGCCCCGGCACTCAAACAGCACCTGGACAATGTCAGGGCCCTGACGGATGACGCCGACGCGTTTTTTGCACGGTTGCCCGCCGTGGTTCCCCGGGCCGAAACCCTGAACCCGGCGCCAGACATCGCCCTGCGTGATTTGCTCAAGCTGCTGATCGATGACGCGCACCACCTGGTAGTGGGCGAGGCACCGTTTTCCACCGCAGCTAAACAGGTGCTGATCGAAAACATGCAATACCTGCGCGAACTGAACGTGACGGTTCTCTATATCGAGCCGCTGTGGCGCGATATTCATCACCTGAAAACCCACTCACGGTTTTCCAGTGGCTTCTCGAAACGGGCCGAGGGCCAGCTCAAATCCATCGACAAGGAAAATTACCGCGACCCCGAAGGGTTGTACGGCCACTGGATGCTGGTAAAGACCGCGCAACAGCACGGAATTGAGGTCAGACCGTTGAACGCCTCAAGCTCCTACGACCTGGAAAACACCCTGTGCCTGTTTGATTCACGCCCGGCCCCGATTCGCGCCAACCGGCTGACCAACTTTTACTCCCACACCCTCATCAACGATGACCAGGCGAAAAAACCGGGCGAGCGCTGGATAGCGTTGGTTGATCAAAAACGCATGAGCACCTATCGCGGCACGCCGGGCCTGGCCGACCTGCAAAAGAGCATTGCCCTGCGGGTCGACGACGCCTTCGACCAACCCACCCGAGTCATCGCGGATGTGGCCGGCGGCATTCCCGGCGATGCCCTGGCCAAGGGCGACCTGAAGCTGTCGCTGCACACGGCACGCCAACCGGCGCCGCACCCGGGGCCCTCGGTGGAGCGCTCACACGCGCTACGGCCAACGCGCCCTCTGCCTGTTGAGGCGCCGCGCCACTTCAGCACCTTTGACCTGCCCCATGAACACCTGGGCCTGATCAGCGAGGAAATCACCTTGCCGATAGGCACGCGTGAAGCGCTCTTCGCCACCGCCTACAGGGAGACCGCCAGCAGCCGTCGCGCAGCGCAAACCACCTTCGACCAGACCCGCAAAAAACTTCAGGATCAGGCCCAGGCGTTTTTTACCGAACACACACCGCCTGCGCGGGGAGCACTGCCTGCGGTCGACCCGGCCCTGGATGAGGCGAAATTTATCGATCAACTGCTGGACACCGCCGATGGCCTGGTAGTCGGCGAAGCCCACGCCGGTACGTCGAGCAAAGGCTTCCTCAGCCGGCACATGGAATACCTGAAAGGCCAGCGCGAAGTAAAAACCCTCTACATGGAGCAACTCACCACCGAGCTGCATCAAGCCGACCTGGATATCGTCCACAGCCTGGGCTTTATGCCAGATGAACTGTGGAGCTACCTCAACGCATTGGACAAAGGCCACGGCGTACCGGCCGACAGCCCCTACGGTTTTGTCAGCCTGGTGCAGGTGGCGATGAAGCATAACGTGCGGATCCGCGCACTCGACTGTGTCGCCAGCTTGCGGGTGGACGGCATGCCCGCCTCCAGGACATCAATGTTCAACTACTTTGCGACCCAGGTGATCCGCGCCGACCAGCTTCAACAGGGGCCACACAAGTGGGTCGCGCTGGTGGGCGAAACCCACGCCAATACCCATCGCGGCGTACCGGGCATTGCCGAGCTCAACAACGGCATCAGTCTGCTGCTGGACGATGTGCCTCCCGGCTCGGCCAGCGGCTTTGTGCGTGAGCCCGCCAGCGTCCAGGCGCTGCCGCGCGAGCAGCAATGGCCACTGGTGCGCTACGACTTCAAGAAAAACGTCGAAGTCGCCGGTGCGCCATTGCCGCTACCTGCCACGCCCGCACCACCCCTCAGCCTCGAACAACGCCTGCGGCGCAAAGGCGACTACCTGCTTCAGCGCACCCTGGACGACGGGTTGGAGATGGTCCATAAAAGCCGCGACGGCGTACTGGTCCACACCGCGTTGCAGCAGGATGCCAGGGGGCACTTCGTCAATCGCTGGAACCTGGATGACCGCCGTTTCAGCAGCAGGGAAGCGTTGATCGACATCATCACCACCAGCAAAAGAATGCGCCAAGTCCACTGATCCTCGCACCGCCCTCTGCATGAGGGCGGTGCGACCGCTCGTCGCTCACGTTCCATAAATCCTGCCCTCACGAAAAAACCGTTTCAGCTCTCGCCAGGGCTGCCGATACCTCCTGACTACCCATCGGCTGGTCGCTACTTCCAGCAACCGGATGTACCCGCAAATCTGTTCCTGGAGGAATGCGATGAATAGTTGGTTCGGCAACATCAGCGTCAATATGAAACTGGGCCTGGGCTTCGGCCTGGTACTGGTCCTCACCTCGATCCTCGCGCTCACCGGCTGGACCAGCCTGGGCGGCCTGATCGACCGCAGCAACTGGATGAGCGACATCACCCAGCTCAACGCTTCACTGACCAAACTGCGCATCGTGCGCCTGCAATACATGTTGGCCAACGGTGACGAAGCCGTGGCGCAAAACGTGCAGACCAACCTCGACAGTTTTGTCGCCCAGCAACAGAAGCTGCTGGACAGCTTCAAGAGCCCGGACAACCTCAAGCTGCTCAATGAGCAAAAAGCGATCATCACCGCTTACCAGCAGTCCTTGAACAAAATGCGCGAGGCCTACCGCAACGGTAACGCCGCGCGCCAGGTCATGGGCGACAAGGCTGACATCGCCAATGCGCAGATCAGTGCCCTGGACGCCAGCGTGCGCCAGATGCCCGAGAGCACCGAGCGCTTTGCCCAGTTCGAGGCCGTGACCAGCGCCAAGGAACAGTTCCAGTTGGCCCGCTACGAAGTGCGCGGCTACACCGGTAACGTCAACGCCGAGACTGAAGCCCGCGCCGCCGCGCAGATCGAGAAAGCCATCGACGGTCTGAAAGGCCTGCACGCCGCGTTTGGCGCCAGCCAACAGCCTGCACTGACCGCCCTGGAAACCGCCCTCGGTGCTTATCGCAGCGCGGTGCAGAACTACAAGGCGGCCAACGCCAACATCGTCTCGGCCCGGGCAGAAATGACCACCCAGGGCACCGACATTGTCACCATCAGCGACAAGCTGTACGACATCCAGCTGCAACGTCGTGACGCGGAAAGCGCCCAGGCCCGCAGCCTGCAACTGATCAGCACATTGCTGGCCTTGCTGGTGGGCATCGTGGCTGCGGTGATCATCACCCGCCAGATCACTCGCCCACTGCGCGAGACCCTTGCCGTGGTGGAGCGCATCGCTTCCGGTGACCTGAGCCACAACATCCAGGTGACCCGCCGCGACGAACTCGGCGTGTTGCAGCAAGGCATCCAGCGCATGGGCACTACCCTGCGTGAACTGATCAGCGGCATCCGTGACGGCGTGACCCAGATCGCCAGCGCCGCCGAAGAGCTGTCGGCCGTGACCGAACAGACCAGTGCCGGGGTCAACAGCCAGAAGATCGAGACCGATCAAGTGGCCACCGCCATGCACGAAATGACTGCCACCGTGCAGGAAGTCGCACGCAACGCCGAACAAGCGTCCCAGGCTGCCTCGGCCGCCGACGGTGAAGCCCGTGCCGGTGACAAGGTGGTGGCCGAAGCCATCGCCCAGATCGAACGCCTGGCAGCTGAAGTGGCGCGCTCCACCGACGCCATGACGCATCTGCAACAAGAGAGCAACAAAATCGGCAGCGTGATGGACGTGATCAAGGCCGTGGCCGAGCAGACCAACCTGCTGGCGCTCAACGCCGCCATCGAAGCAGCGCGTGCCGGTGAAGCCGGTCGCGGTTTTGCGGTGGTCGCCGATGAGGTGCGCGGCCTGGCCCAGCGCACCCAGAAATCCACCGAAGAAATCGAAGGCCTGGTGGCCGGTTTGCAGAACGGCACCCAGCAAGTGGCCGCCGTGATGAACAACAGCCGCAGCCTCACCGACAGCAGCGTCGAACTGACGCGCAAGGCCGGTGTGTCACTGGAAAACATCACCCGTACGGTGTCGAATATCCAGTCGATGAACCAGCAGATCGCCGCAGCCGCCGAGCAGCAGAGTGCCGTGGCGGAAGAGATCAGCCGCAGTATCGTGAATGTGCGGGACGTGTCGGAGCAGACGGCAGCGGCCAGTGACGAGACGGCCAAGTCGAGTGTGGAACTGGCGCGTTTGGGCGGGCAGTTGCAACAGATGGTCAGCCATTTCCGGGTGTAAATCCCAGGTACAAAAAAGCCGCCCCGGTCGAAACCGGGGCGGCCCACTTCTCAGACCTTAACGGTCATCAAAGCTGTCCCGCAGGAATTTCCACACGTGATAAACACGCAGGGAGTTCACTACGAGGTCCCACGTACGTCGTGCAAACTTGGACATACTCGGCCCTCCATCAGTTGGGCCTACCTCCAGCGCACTTACCGGAACACGTGAGCCTTCGGACGCAGGTCAATGCTTCCAGTGAGGCGGCCGGGCTTTGGGTCCTCCCGCATGAATCCGGCACGGATTACTAGCCCGTGGCGTTCGGTCCATAAATTCGCGCGCGTACCCAGCCCACCTACAAACGACATACACAGAACGGGGGCGATACTAACCAACATCCCGCTCAAAGGTGTGACCTGGGAGAACTAATCCACCGGTAACGCTCCAAGAATTTATTGCCAGTTTTTGCAGTCGTCCTTAAATAGCGTAGATCTCAAAGAACTGAAAACACCGAGTGTCACCAGGCCTTGCGTGATGCCTGAACCGACAGTAGTATCCGGTCAGCAGGTCAATGCTTCCGGTGAGGCGCAACCCCAGCCGCGAACTGGGATTGCAATAAAAAACCGCCCTACTAAGGCGGTTTTTTATTGCCTGCGATTTATGCGCGCAGCCTCATCTGCTGACTTCTTCAACAAACACCAACCGGTTCCCCGACGGGTCGCTGATGCTCATCTCGCGGCTGCCCCATGGCGTGTCTTCAATCCCCGGCTTGGCGTTGCGGTAATGCTTGGCCAGCAACTGTTGCTGGTACGCTTCCAACCCTTGAGCCTGAATCCGCACCGCCGCACCTGGCGTGCAATCGCCATGGTGCTCGGACAAGTGCAGCACGCAGTCCCCCAGCGACACCTGCAGGTACAGCGGAAAGTTGTCTTCAAACCGGTGCTGCCAATCGACCTTGAACCCCAGGAAGTCGACGTAGAACTCCAACGTTTTGGCCTCGTCGAAACTGCGCAAGATGGGGGTGACTTTTCCTAAGTGCATGGCGATTGCTCCGTGTTTGAGAGCGGCCACTATACGGCCGCAAACCCGTTTCGCAAATCCCCACTGCGCGCCAGGAATCGTCCGGGACGCTGCCCGTTGGCCTGCCCGTCGCTGTAGCTGAGCACGCCGTTGACCCACACACCGTCAATCCCTTCCGCCGCGCGCTGCGGCTCTTTGAAGTCCGCCACATCCCGCACCCGCAACGGATCAAACAGCACCAGATCGGCCCAGTGTCCTTCACGGATTTCACCGCGCTCGGCCAAGCCAAAGCGCGCTGCCGACAGTCCGGTCATCTTGTGCACGGCGGTGTGCAGCGGGAACAAGCCAAGGTCCCGGCTGAAATGCCCCAGTACCCGGGGAAACGCGCCCCACAGACGTGGATGAGGAAACGGATCTTCCGGCAAACCATCCGAGCCAATCATCGACAGCGGATGCGCCAGGATGCGCTGCACGTCGGTCTCGTCCATCCCGTAATACACCGCCCCGGCGGGTTGCAGGCGGCGGGCGGCGTCCATCAGCGGCACCGCCCACTCGGCGGCGATATCCTGCAGATCCCGCCCGCCCATTTCCGGATGCGGCGCAGACCAGGTGATGGTGATGCGAAAGGCATCGGTGACTTGCTTGAGGTCCAGGGTCGAAGAGCTGGCCGCATACGGGTAGCAATCGCAGCCCACCGGATGGGTCTTCGCCGCGTGTTCCAGCGAGGCCAACAACTGCGGACTGCGCCCCCAGTTACCGGCGCCCGCGCACTTGAGGTGGGAAATGATCACCGGCGCCTTGGCATGCCGGCCGATCAGAAAAGCCTCGTCCATCGCCTCCAGCACCGGTTCGAATTCGCTGCGCAAATGGGTGGTGTACACCGCGCCATACGCCGTCAGTTCTTCACTCAACTGCAGCACTTCATCGGTCTCGGCGTTGAAGGCGCTCGCGTATGCAAGCCCGGTGGATAAACCCAGGGCACCGTCCGCCAGACTCTCCTGCAACTGCACGCGCATCGCGGTGATTTCACCCGGCGTGGCGGTACGGTGCAGGTCGTCCATATGGTTGCTGCGCAGCGCGGTGTGGCCGATCAGCGCCGCCACATTGACGGCCGGGTGGGCGTTTTCCACCGCCGCGCGGTAATCGCTGAACCGTGGGTAGGCAAAGGCCTCGGCGGTGCCCAGCAGGTTCATCGGGTCCGGCGGATCAGCCTGCAAGCTCACGGGCGAGGCGCTGATGCCGCAGTTGCCGACAATCACCGTGGTCACGCCCTGGCTCAGCTTGGGCAGCATCTGCGGGTGACGGATCACCACCGTGTCGTCGTGGGTGTGCACGTCGATAAACCCCGGCGCCAATACGCGCCCGGCAGCGTCGATTTCATGCTCGGCGCTGTCCCGGGACAGGTCGCCGATCTTCTCGATACGGCCCTCGTGCACTGCCACATCGGCGACATAGCCGGGGGTGTTGCTGCCATCAATGATCAGCGCCTGGCGGATCAGCGTGTGGTACTTCATCTCAATCTCCAAGCGGCAGGCTGTCAGGGCCGCCGCGATAATCGTCCAGGGCCAGCTTGATCCGTCGCAGGCGTTCCTGGTTGTCGTCCGGCATGGCCAAGGCCAGCTCGGTAGCGAGCACATCGATGGCCAACAGCATTCCGTAGCGCGCCGCCGTTGGCTTGTAGATAAAACTGGTTTCGGCCGGTTGCAGCGGCAGCAGCACGTCGGCCAACTGCGCCAGCGGTGAATCCGGCAGGGTGATGGCGATGATTTTTGCGCCGTAGTTGCGTGCCAGCGCCACCACGCCCAATACTTCCGGGGTGATGCCGGTCAGCGAGCAGACGATCAGCGCATGCTCCGGGCCCAGGGTGGCGGCGGTCACGCGCATCATCACCGGGTCGTGGCAGGCGTTGATCGCGTAGCCCAGGCGCACCAGGCGCACTTGCAACTCGTCGCTGCACAGGCTCGACGGCCCGCCCATGCCGAACGCGTGGATCATCCGCGCATTGCCCAGCAGGCTCACGGCGTCGACAAAACTGCGCTGGTTGAAACCGGACAGGTGCCGGCGCAACGTCGCCTCGATATCGCTGAGAATCTGCCGGTGAAACGCCGACTGCTCCGGCAGGCCCGCCGGGTCGAGGAAACGGCTGCCGACACCGCTGGCCTGGGCCAGTTGCAGGCGCAGGTCACGCAGGTCGCGGCAGCCGACGCTGCGGGCAAAACGCGACAAGGTGGCGGTGCTGACCTCGGCCCGTTGGGACAATTCTTCCAGGCTGGCGGACGCTGCAAAGCCGACATCATCGAGCATCAGCCTGGCGATACGCCCTTCGCCGGCGCTGAAGGAATCCTGGCGGGCGCGGATCTGGTAGAGGATGTCCATCGGTTCGGCTCCGGGTTACAAGATGCAGGACAAACCATAAGTCAGACCGAAGGCGACCACCGAAATCAGGGTCTCCAGCACGGTCCAGGTCTTGAAGGTCTGGATCACCGTCATATTGAAGTATTCCTTGATCAGCCAGAAGCCGCCGTCGTTTACGTGGGAAAAGATTACCGAACCCGCGCCGGTGGCCAGCACCAGCAATTCCGGGTGTGGATAACCCAGGCCCATCGCAACCGGTGCGACCACGCCTGAGGCCGTGGTCATGGCCACGGTGGCCGAGCCGGTGGCGATGCGCATCAGCGCGGCGAACAGCCAGCCCATCACCAAAGGCGACAGGTTGAAGGCGTGGGCCAGGCCGAGGATCTCATTGGTGACCCCGGCGTCCACCAGAATCCGGTTCAAACCACCGCCCGCGCCCACCAGCAAGGTGATGCTGGCGGTCGGTGCCAGGCATTCGTTGGTGAACTTGAGGATCGATTCGCGGTTGAAACCCTGGGCCAGGCCGAGGGTCCAGAAGCTCACCAGGGTCGCCACCAGCAGCGCAATCACCGAGTTACCGATAAACAACAGGAACTGGTTAAAGGCGGTGCCCGGTGTGGAAATCAGGTTGGCCCAGCCGCCGATCATCATCAGCACCACCGGTAACAGGATGGTGCCCATGGTCAGGGCGAAACTCGGCAGGCGGGTGCGCGGCTCGCGGTCGATGAACTGGCGTTCCAGCGGGTTTTCCGCTGGCAGGTGAATGTGCGGCACGATAAATTTGGCATACAGCGGGCCGGCAATGATCGCGGTGGGTATGCCGATCAAAATCGCATACAGCACCGTCTGCCCGACCGAGGCGTTATAGGCCAGCACCGCCATCATCGCCGCCGGATGCGGCGGCACCAGCGCATGCACCACCGACAAGCCGGCCACCATCGGCAGGCCGACCATCAGGATCGACACGCCCACCCGCCGCGCCACGGTAAACGCGATCGGCACCAGCAACACGAAACCGACCTCGAAAAACAGCGGCAGCCCCACCAGGAACGCGATACACACCATTGCCCAGTGCGCGTTACGCTCGCCGAACCGGTTGATCAGCGTGCGCGCCACCTGCTCGGCGCCACCGGACTCGGCCATCATCTTGCCGAGCATGGTGCCCAGCGCGACCACCAGCGCAATATGCCCCAGCGTCTTGCCGACGCCCGCCTCGTAGGAGCCCATGATCGTGTCCGCCGGCATTCCGGCCAACAGCGCCAGGCCGATAGACACCAGGGTGATGACGATAAACGGGTTGAGCCGGTAACGCGCGATCAATACGATCAATGCAATGATGGCGATGGCGGCGTAGATCAACAGCCAATACCCCGGTGATGCGGCCATGCGGTACTCCTCGGAAAGGGTCACGTCGAATAGGTTGTGAAAGTCATAAATCATTACCGAGGTGCATTTTCAATTTTTATGAAAGTAATTTTCGCCCACAGACAAGCCCTGTCGCGCAGGGATATGCCCAGGGTCAGTGGATGAAAATTCGGGGGGCGTTCTTACATGAAGATCGCCGGGGCTGGAAACTCAACTGCGCAGGCCGAGTCTTAGACTGCACACCGACTCATGACCAGGAAAACCCAGAATGAATCGTAACCCCCTGCTTGTTCCTTTCGCCGCCGGCGCACTGTTGCTGGCCTTGTGCGGCACGGCTTCGGCCGACGAGAACCCGGCACTGAAAAAATGCATGGACGGTGCCAACACCACCGCCGACATGGTCGATTGCAACGCCAAGGAAACCAAGGTGCAGGACGCGCGCCTGAATACCGCCTACAAAACCGCGATGACCGCGATGGAAGGCAACCGCAAGCAGCAGCTGCAGGACGTACAACGCCAGTGGCTCAAGTTTCGCGATGCCAACTGCGGCTTCATCGGCTCGGCCACCGGCGGCACCATTGATCAGGTCAACGGCTCCGGCTGCGTGTTGGACATGACCCAGACCCGCGCCCAGGAACTGGAAAACCTGGTCGGACCATGATCGTTCCCACGCTCTGCGTGGGAACGCATCCTGTGACGCTCCGCGTCACGACTTTAGGAGCGGACGCGGAGCGTCCAAAGCGGCGTTCCCACGCAGAGCGTGGGAACGATCATTGCGCTTAAACAACGGTCAGTCGTGCTGCACCCGGGCGCGCTTGAGCAGTTTGCGGCAGCGCTCGGACAGGTGCAGCACCCGCAAATGTTTGCCGGCCTTGGTGTAGCGCTCGCGCAAGGTCATCAACGCAGCAATCGCCGAATAGTCGACGAAGCTCAAGTGACGGCAATCCAGCGTCACCTGGGCCGGGTCGTTGGCCGGATCGAAGCGATTCAAAAACGGCGTGGTCGAGGCAAAAAACAGCGTGCCGTGCACCCGATAGAGTTTGCTGCCGTCCGCTTCCATGTGCTCATCCGCGTACAGCTCGCGCGCTTGCTGCCAGGCGAAGTTCAGCGCCGCAATCACAATCCCGCACAGCACCGCCGTCGCCAGGTCGGTGAACACGGTAATCACCGTCACCGCCATGATCACCAGCACGTCGTTGAGCGGCACCTTGTTGATCACCCGTAGGGACGCCCAGGCAAACGTCTGCTGGGACACCACAAACATCACCCCCACCAGCGCCGCCAGCGGAATGCGCTCGATCAGCGGTGACAGAAACAGAATGAACAGCAGGATCATCACCCCGGCAAATACCCCGGAGAAGCGCCCGCGCCCGCCGGAGCTGAGGTTGATCACGGTTTGTCCGATCATCGCGCAGCCGCCCATGCCGCCGAACAGGCCCGAGACCATGTTGGCGGCACCCAAGGCCACGCTTTCGCGGTCCGGGTAGCCGCGGGTTTCGGTGATTTCGTCGGTGAGGTTGAGGGTCAGCAGGGTTTCCAGCAGGCCGACCATGGCCATCAGGATCGCGTAGGGCGCGATGATGTGCAGGGTTTCGAGGGTCCAGGGGATCTGCGGCAGCGCGAAGGTCGGCAGGCCGCCGGCGATGTGGGCCATGTCGCCCAGGGTGCGGGTCGGCAGGCCGAGCAGGTATACCGCCAGGCCCACGCCGAGGATCGCCACCAGGGCTGGCGGTACGGCGCGGGTCAGGCGCGGCAGCAGGTAGACGGTGGCCATGGTTGCCGCGACCAGCCCGGTCATTACGTACAGCGGCGTGCCGCTGAGCCAGGTGTCACCGCTTTTGAAATGCTCCAGCTGCGCCAAGGCAATGATGATCGCCAGGCCGTTGACGAACCCGAGCATCACCGGGTGCGGCACCATGCGCACCAGCTTGCCCAGGCGCAACAGGCCGAAGGCGACCATGATCAACCCGCCCAGTAATACCGTGGCCAACAGATACTGCACGCCGTGCTGCACCACCAGCGCGACGATCACCACCGCCATCGAGCCGGCGGCCCCGGAGACCATGCCAGGCCGGCCGCCGAACAGCGCGGTGAGGGTGCAGATGATGAATGCGCCGTAAAGGCCCATCAGCGGGTTGAGATGAGCCACCAGGGCAAAGGCGATGCATTCGGGCAGCAAGGCAAAAGACGTGGTGAGTCCGGCCAGGGCGTCGGCGCGCAGACGGGTGAGGTTCATTGAAGTACCGGGGAGTTGCGGGGGATAAGGCGGGGGATGGTACGGAATTGGGCGGGGTGGGGCTAGTGTTGGGTAAGACCGTTGGACCGAGTCGCCCCTTTCGCGAGCAAGCCCGCTCCCACATTTGACCGCATTCCAAAGTTGGATCTCGGTTAAGTGTGGGAGCGGGCTTGCTCGCGAAGGGCTCGCCTCGGTCTCAAGCGAACATCACACCATCTCGTTGCGAATCCACTCCACTACGGAGGTCCGCTTCGGCGCCCACCCCAGCAATTCCCGCGCATGCTTGCCGCGCACCCGGCTGTTGGAGCCCAGGCCATAGTTGGCCATTTCATAACCCCACTCGGCCTCGGCATCCGCCAATGGCCAATCCTGTGGTTTACCCAGCTTCAGCGCTTCGGCAATCGCGGTGGTCATGTCGACAAACGCCGCTTCGCCACTCTCCACAAAGTAGAAAGTGCCCGGCACATTCTTTTCCAGCGCCAGCAGGTACAACGCAACCACGTCTTCAATGTGCACGTTGGACCAGATGTTCTGCCCGGTGCCCACATGCCGCACTACACCGCTTTTGCGTGCCTGCTTGAGCAAGCGTGGCAACTGCACGCTGTCGCGCTTGACGCCCAGGCTGTGACCGTAGATCAGGGTGTTGCAGATCACTGCCGAGTTCACGCCATCTTTGGCGGCAGCCAGGATCAGGTTGTCGATGGCCACGCGAGCAGCCTTGTCGACAGTCGGCGCCGGCAGGTTGTCTTCAAAGTAGATGACATCGCTGGACTTACCGCCCGACGCATCGCCAACGATGCTCGAACCGCTGGTGTGCAGGAAGGTTTTGTTGGAACCGCGCAGCGCGGCCAGCAAGGTTTCCACGGCGCCGCGATGGTCGCTGCTGGCGGCGTTGATCACCGCGTCAGCTTTCTTCGCCTGCTCGGTCAACAGCGCGCTGTCATCCAGCGTACCGATCACCGGCGTGATGCCCAGTGCAGTCATTTCCGCAGCCTGTTCGGTGCTGCGCACCAGGCCGGTGACGTTATGGCCGGCCTTGACCAGGCCAGTAGCGATGGAACCGCCGATAAAACCGGCAGCGCCGGTGATGAATACGTTCATGGAGGTGTCTCCCTGCGTGAGTAATTGATGGACTCAGTATTGCGGACCTATCCATTCCGAATAAGTCCGTATTGCCCAATTCAATCTTGCGCAGAGGTCACGAATCAGCTGGCGTAGCTGGCCAGCTTGCCCTGGATAAAGTCCAGGAAGCACTGGATGCGCAAGGCCAATTGCGAGTTGCGGTAGTACACCGCATTGATCGGTTGACGATAGCCGCTGTTGAACTCGGCCAGCACCGGTATCAGGCGCCCGGTCTTGATGTCCTGGGCGGTCATGAAGTCCGATAAACAGGTGATGCCCTGCCCTTCCAGCGCCAGCTGGCGCAAGGTTTCACCGCTGGAAGCGGCGACACCGGGCTGGATTTGCCAGCGATCGCCGTGCACATGGCGCAACGGCCAGTGGTTGAGGGTTTCGGTCTGGGTGAAGCCGAGCAACGTGTGTTCGGCCAGTTCGGCAACGGTCGTGGGCGTGCCGTGCTGTTCCAGGTACGCCGGGCTGGCGAGGATATGCAGCGGGCTGCAACCCAGTGAGCGGGCGTGCAACGTCGAGTCGGCCAGGGCACCGATACGGATCGCGATGTCGGTGCTCTGCTCCAGCAGGTCGATGATCAGGTCGTTACTGTTCAGTTCCAGCTGGATATCCGGGTACAGGCCACGAAACTCGGCGATGTACGGCACGATCGCATGCAGCATGAACGGCGACGCCGCGTTGATCCGCAGGCGCCCCGACGGGGTTTGCTGGCGCGACGACAGGCGTTCTTCCAGGTCGTCCATCTGCTCGAGGATCACCTTGGCCCGCTCGAAGAAATACTTGCCCTCTTCGGTCAGGTCCATGCGTCGGGTGGTGCGATTGATCAGGGTGGTGTCGAGCTTGGCTTCCAGGCGCGACAAGGTGCGGCTGACCGCCGACGGCGTCTGCCCGACCTGCTCGGCTGCGGCGGAAATCGACCCGCATTCAATCACGCAGACGAAGATCTGTAGCTCATCGGATCGGGCTTTCAACGTGAATCCTCTTTATAGCGGCTGCACGGATACTAGCCGCATTACAGACTCAGGTTAAACACCTGTGCCAGATGCTGTTCATAACGCGCCACGTCGGCTTCGATGGCCGGGCGTTTCATCACGTCCACACAGAGGAAGGTCGGCAGGCCGGTCATGCCGAGGAACTCGTTGGCCTTGTGGAACGGGAAATACACCGCGTCCACGCCCTTGGCTTCGAAGAAGTCGGTGGGGTCGTCGAACGCTTGCTGAGGAGCGTTCCAGGTCAGGGACAGCATGTATTGCTTGCCCTGGATCAGGCCGCCGCTGCCGTATTTCTGCGACGAGTCGGAGCGGGTGCGGCCGTCGCTGGCGTACAGGCTGCCATGGCCTTCGGTGAAGACTTCATCGATGTACTTCTTGACGATCCACGGGGCGCCCATCCACCAGCCGGGCATCTGGTAGATGATCACGTCGGCCCAGAGGAATTTGGCGACTTCTTCGGCCACGTCGTAGCCGGCGTCGATGTGGGTTTCCTTGACGTCGATGCCGCCACGGTCCAGTACCGCCAGGGCGGCTTCATGCAGGGTGCTGTTGTAGCGACCGTCGGAATGGGCGAATTTCTTACCGCCGTTGAGCAGGAGTACTTTTTTCATAGGGGGTGCCTAAAGATTAAAAATGTCTGAAGGCAGGGTAACGGGGTCGGTGCTTTGGAATAAGCGTTCTAGCCGCAAAATACATTTGACCAAAACGCACGAATCAACGGCATATTGTTAACCACTGATCAGCAGATGACCTCCCAGCGCGGCCATGCCGATAAAGAACACCCGCTTGAACAGCACGGCACTGATGCGCTGGCGCAGGGCCTGGCCCAGCCACATCCCGAGCAGCGCCGGAACCAGCGCCAGCAACGAGGCGTTCAATTCGCCGCCGCCCAGGCTGCCACGCCAGAACAGCCCGGCTGCCAGCGCCAGCGTCGACACGGTGAACGATAGCCCCAACGCCTGCACCAGCTGATCGCGGTTCAAGCCCAACGCTTGCAGATACGGCACCGCCGGTATCACAAACACCCCGGTGGCCGAGGTGATCACCCCGGTCAGCACGCCGCACAGCGGGCCCAGCCAACGCTCGGTGGCCGGGCTGACCTTGAACGTCGGCAGCAACAGCCCGCTCAAGGCATACACCAGCAGCGCGCCGCCCAACGCCCGCACCACCCAATGCCCGCCATCCATGCCCAGCCACAACGAGCCCAGCCCGGTGCCGAGGAAAATCAGCAGGAGCATCGGCCACAGGCGTTTGATCAACGCGCTCAAGTGACCGCCGAAGGCCAGCTGCCAGAGGTTGGTGACGGTGGACGGGATGATCAGCAACGCCGCAGCCTGCGCCGGCAACATAGCCAGGCCGAGCATGCCCATGGCGACGGTGGGCAGGCCCAGGCCGATGACGCCCTTGACCGTACCTGCCAGCAGGAAGGTGCCGATCACCAGCAATGTCAGGGCCGGGCCGAGGTTTTGGTAGAACGCGAGTAAGGTATTCATGGGTCGATTTTGCAGGTTTGGGTGATGTCTGAAAATTCGCCATATACTGAGGCAGCCTCTTGTTTTGCATGAGGCAGATGGCCTCTTCGCGAGCAAGCCCGCTCCCACATTTAGATCTGTGAACCCTTTCAAAATGTGGGAGCGGGCTTGCTCGCGAAGAGGCCCGTACAGACACTGAGATCCCCAGCACATGCACTTTGACCTGATCGACCTGCGCCTGTACCTGCACATCCTCGACACCGGCAATATCACCGCCGGCGCCAGCCGCAGCCATTTGTCCCTGGCGGCGGCCAGTGCACGGATCCGGGCGATGGAAGCCTCGCTGGGCATCGAGTTTCTTGAACGTGGTCGCCGTGGCGTCACCCCGACTGCTGCGGGTAAAGCCGTCGCCCGTCACGCCCGTCTGCTGTTGCAGCAAGCCGATCACCTGCAGCAAGACCTCGCGGGATACGCCAACGGCGTCAAAGGCCAGGTGCGCCTGCTGTGCAACACCACCGCCCTGAGCGAATACCTGCCGGAACTGTTGGCGGACTTTCTGCACGAGCACCCCAACCTCGACATCGACCTGCAGGAACTGCCAAGCCTGCGCATCACCCACGCCTTGCGCCAGGGCGCGGCAGACCTGGGGATTATTTCCGACGCAGTAGACACCCACGGCCTGCAAACCCTGCCCTTTCGCGACGACCCGCTGGTGCTGATCATGCCGCTGGATCACCCGCTGGCCGCACGCACCGTGAGTTTTATCGACAGCTTGCAGCACGACTACGTGGGCCTGGCCGCCGACAGCGCGCTGGCGGTGTACCTGGAGGAACAGGCATTGCACGCAGGCTTTCGCTTGCAGACACGCATCCGCGCTGATGGGTTTGACGGGCTGCTTCGCATGGTCGCCCGGGGCGCCGGGCTGGGGATCGTGCCCCTGGCCGCGCTGGAACGCTGGCCGTTGGAGCGGCGCTTCAAGGCCCAACCCCTGAGCGAGGATTGGGCCTGTCGCAAACTGCTGTTATGCGCCCGCGAGTTCGAGCAATTGCCGGGTTATGCCAAAGCCTTGTTCGATGCCTTGGCCGCGCCCTTGCGGAAAAATACGTAGTACACCGCCGACAGAATCAGCAGGAACGGCACCCCGAACACCAGCGTCATCTTGAATGCATCGGTGAAGAACGTGGTGATCATCACCGCGCCCATCAGCACCAGGCCCAGCAGTGTGCTGTAGGGAAACAGCGCCAGCTGGAACGACAGCTTCGCCCCGCCGTGACGCTTGCGGTAGCGGCGGAAAAACAGGTGCGTGAGGAAGATCATGAACCAGGTGAAGATCGCGCCAAACATCGAGATCGCCATCATCAGGGTGAACGAGCTTTCCGGGTACACCACGTTCAGCAGGGTCGCCAGGGCAATGCCCGAGCTGGACAGCAACAAGGCGTTCAACGGGATCCCGCTCCTGCTCAAGGCGCCCATGGACTTGGGCGCAAAACCGGCGCGGGACAGGCTGAACATCATGCGGGTGGTGATGTAGAGCTGGCTGTTCATCGCCGACAGCGCAGCGATCAGGATCACGAAGTTCATCACCCCGGTGGCGCCGGGAATGCCGATGGTCTGCATCACCGTGACGAACGGGCTCTGGGCGTGGCCGGCCTGGTTCCACGGCACGATGGCCAACATCAGCGCCAGGGTCAGCAGGTAGAACACCACCAGCCGCACGATGGTCGCGCGGAAGGCTTTTTTCACCGCCTGCTCCGGGTCGGCCGCTTCACCGGCGGCCACCGCGATCATTTCCACACTCAAGTAACTGAAGATCGAGACGATCACCGCGATCCACATGCCGCTCAACCCGTTCGGGAAAAAGCCGCCGTGGGCCGCGTAGTTCTGCACACCGTAATCCGGATTGCCGGAGCCGAACACCACGTACACCGCGAGGATGATGAAGCCAACGATGGCGCTGATCTTGATCGTGGAGAACCAGTACTCGAAGTTGCCGAAGGTCTTGACGCTGATGGCGTTGAGTACGATCAGCACGCTGGAAAACGAGACGATCCACACCCATTCCGGCACGTTGGCAAACCAGTACTTCATGTACATCGCCACCGCCGTGACCTCGGCGCCCACCGCCAGCACAATCGCCGCCCAGTACGCATAGCGCACCAGGAAACCGGCCAGCGGGCTGACGTAAAATTCGGCATACGCGCCGAAGGAGCCCGAGGTGGAATGCGCCACGGTCATCTCCGCCAGGCAGCCCATCAACAGCAAAGTGATCAGCGCGCCGATGGCATAGCTGACCAGCACGCTGGGCCCGGCATAGCCGATGGCGTAGGCGCTGCCCATGAACAGCCCGGTACCGATGGCGCCACCGATGGCGATCATGCTCATCTGGCCGGAAGTGAGCTGGCGCCTGAGGCCCAGTTCGCGATTGGTGATTTCGGCAAAGCCTTGGTCTGGCGTGGTCACGTGGCGTGCCCCTTTATTATTGTGATTGCACTGCTTTCTGGTTGAAACACTGTCCCCTGTGGGAGCGGGCTTGCTCGCGAATGCGGTGTGCCAGTCAATACATCAGGGACTGATAGACCGCATTCGCGAGCAAGCCCGCTCCCACATTTTTTGCTCTGCGTTTACTCAGGTGACGCTGTGGCGAACCTTGAACTGCGGCTGGTCCCAGGTTCTCTGATCGAGAATCTCACCCAGGATTTCCACCGCATCCCACACTTCAGCAAAGCTGGTGTACAGCGGGGTAAACCCGAAACGCATGATGCGCGGCTCGCGATAATCACCAATCACGCCACGAGCGATCAAGGCCTGGATAACCGCATAGCCTTCCGGGTGTTCGAAGCTGACGTGGCTACCCCGTCGGGCATGCTCACGCGGGGTGATCAGGGTCAGGTCGTGGGCGGCGCAACGGCTTTCCACCAACTCGATGAACAGGTCGGTCAACGCCAGGGATTTAGAGCGCAAGCTGGCCATATCGGTCTGGGCGAAAATATCCAGGCCACACTCCACCATCGCCAGCGAGGTAATCGGCTGGGTGCCGCACAGGTAGCGGGCGATGCCCTGGCTCGGCGCATAACGCGATTCCATGGCGAACTGTCGGGTATGCCCGAACCAGCCCGACAGCGGCTGCGTAACCACATCCACCAGCGCCGGGTTGACCCACACAAACGCCTGGGAGCCGGGCCCGCCGTTGAGGTATTTGTAAGTGCAACCAATCGCATAATCGGCACCGGCCTGATGCAGGTCGATCGGCACCGCGCCCGCCGAATGCGCCAGGTCCCAGATCGCCAGCGCGCCACATTCATGGCTCAAGGCAGTCTGGGCCTGCATGTCGTACATGTAGCCGGTCTTGTAGTTGACGTGGGTGAGCATCACCACGGCCGTATCCTGGTCGATGGCTTTCGGCAGTTCGTCCGGGCTGTTGACCAGGCGCAGGGAGTAGCCCTGTTGCAGCAGTTCGGTGAGGCCTTCGGCGATGTACAGGTCGGTGGGGAAATTGCTCGCTTCGCTGACGATCACCTTGCGGCTTGGCGCGCGTTCGCGTTGCACGGTCAGCGCGGCGCTGAGCACTTTGAACAGGTTGATGGAGGTGGTATCGGTGATCACCACTTCACCGTCGCGGGCACCGATCAGCGGTGCGAGGCGATTGCCCAGGCGCTGGGACAGGTCGGCCCAGCCGGCACTGTTCCAACTGCGAATCAGGCCATTGCCCCACTCCTCGGCGATCACCGCTTGCGCCCGTTCCAGTGCCGCTACCGGGCGCGCACCGAGGGAGTTGCCGTCGAGGTAGATGACCCCGGCCGGCAAGGCGAATTGGTTGCGCAATGGCGCCAGCGGATCCTGGGCGTCGAGGGTCAGGCAATGGGTGCGGGTGGTCATGGTCAGTCCTGTTGTTGTAGTAACAATGAGCCAAATAATGAACGAAGCTTTAGAGAATTTTCGTGCAAAGTGGTGGGCAACAGGCTAATTAAGCTGTAGGAAATTCGAATTTAACCCCCAAACACGCGGATTTATTCTAACCATGATTCTCGACGCCACCGACCTGCGCCTTCTGCATTTCCTGCAACAGGATGGCCGTATCAGTAACCAGGAACTGGCGGAGAAAGTCGCCCTGTCGCCGTCGGCCTGCCTGCGGCGTTTGCGCCTGCTGGAAAGCGAGGGAATCATCAGTGGTTATCGGGCGGTGTTGAACGCCGAGCAGCTGGGGATCGAGCTGGAGGCCATCGTCCACCTGTCGTTACGCCAGGATGTGGAGGATTGGCACGAGACGTTTATCAAGAAGGTGCAAGGGTGGCCGGAGGTGGCCAGTGCGTATGTGATTACCGGGGCGAGCAATTATGTGCTGCGGGTGCAGGCGCGCAACCTCAAGCACTTTTCGGATTTCATTGTGAACCACCTGAACCGCACGGCGGGGGTGATGGATATTCGCTCGGAGATCGTGTTGCAGAAGATCAAGGATCGGGATGATCTGCTCGATCTGGTTGTTCGCAAGTAGGCCAAACGATACAGAGCCAATGTGGGAGCGGGCTTGCTCGCGAAGGCGGAGTGTCAGTCACCGGAAATATTGACTGATCCACCGCATTCGCGAGCAAGCCCGCTCCCACATTTTTTTACCGCGTTCAGTCTTCGAGGGCGCGCACTCGCTGCATGCGCTTCTGCTCTACCGGCGCCGCCGCAGGCTGCAACTCAAAGTCAAAATCAATCTGCGCAAACTGCCCTTCCACACCAAATTCCTTCGCCAGGTTCGCGTCCTCGCTGAAGCGAATTTCGGCGATCAACTCATCCCGCGTCGCATAGGCAAAATCATCATGCAGGTACGGATCATCCGACAGGTTGATCTGCGTGGTCAGGTGCCGATGGCCCGGCGCCGAGATGAAGAAGTGGATATGCGCCGGCCGCTGGCCATGGCGCCCCAACTGGTCCAGCAACTGCTGGGTCGGGCCGGTCGGCGGGCAGCCATACCCCGACGGCACGATGCTGCGAAAACGGTAGTTGCCCTGGGCATCGGTCTCGATTCGCCGACGCAGGTTGAACTCCGACTGCGTGCTGTCAAACCACGAATACGTACCACCGGTATTGGCCTGCCATACATCGACAATCGCCCCCGCCAACGGCTTGCCATTGGTGTCGCGCACCTGGCCCTGCATGAACAGCGGCACGCCCGGGTCCTGCCCGTCGTCCAGCCGCGCCTCGAACTTGGACAGCGGCGCACCGGCCACGTACAGCGGGCCTTCGATGGTGCGCGGGGTGCCGCCGGACTTGCCGGCTTCCTCGTCCGCCGCGTCCATCAGCATGTCCAGGTAATGCTCCAGGCCCAACCCTGCCGCGAGCAAGCCGGCTTCCTGGTTCTTGCCCAGTTCGTTGAGGTAGTTGACCGCCTTCCAGAACTCCTCCGGAGTCACTTCCAGGTCTTCGATGATGTTCACCGTGTCCCGCAGGATCCGGTAGATCAGCGCCTTGGCCCGTGGGTTGCCGCCGTCGTTAAGGTTGCCGCTGGCTTCTTCGAGAAACTGTTGGGCGTGAGCAGTCTGGGAAAGTCGGATGGACATGGTGCAATCCTCATCTTGTAATTATTAGGTGAAAAAACAGACTCAGCGATCATCCTCACGGATCGACGATGGATGCCGGCACAGGGCATTCACTTCGATGGCCATGTAAGGATAAAGCGGCAGTTGCATCAACAGGTCATGCAGTTCCTGCACGCTGTCGACATCGAACACGCTGTAGTTGGCGTACAGCCCGGCGATGCGCCACAGGTGGCGCCATTTGCCTTGCTCCTGCAGCCGCTGGGAGAAGGCTTTTTCTTCAGCCTTGAGGCCGGCAGCGCGCTCGGGGTTCATGTCGACGGGCAGGTTCACGGTCATTTTTACGTGGAACAACATCGCAGGTGTCCTCTTGTTAGTTATCGCGACGGAAGAACGCCAGGCGCTCTTCATCGATGGCCAGGCCCAGGCCCGGAGCGGTGGAGACATGCAGGTGGAAATCGCGGTACACCAGCGGCTCGGCGAGGATGTCTTCGGTGAGCAGCAGCGGGCCGAACAGCTCGGTGTCCCACGCCAGTTTGTTCAAGGTGAGAAAGGCATGGGCCGAGGCCAGGGTGCCGATACCGCCTTCGAGCATGGTGCCGCCGTACAGGCCGATACCCGCCGCTTCGGCAATCGCTGCGGTGCGCAATACCGCACGCGGCCCGCCGTTTTTAGCGATCTTCAGGGCGAACACCGAGGCCGCGCCTTCGCGGGCCAGGTTGAAGGCATCTTCCACGCATTCGATGGACTCGTCGGCCATGATCGGCGCCGGGCTCGACAGGTTGAGCCGCACCATGCCGCCGCGGTTGTTGCGCGAGATCGGTTGTTCGATCAGGTCGATGCCGTTGTCCCCCAGCACCTTGCAGGCGCGCAGGGCCACGGCTTCGTCCCAGGCCTGGTTGACGTCGACCCGCACACTGGCGCGGTCGCCCAGGGCTTTTTTGATCGCGATGACGTGGGCCAGGTCCTGGCTGACTTCACCGGCGCCGATCTTCAATTTGAAAATGCGGTGGCGGCGCAGGTCGAGCATCTTCTCGGCCTCGGCGATGTCTTTTTCGGTGTTGCCGCTGGCCAGGGTCCAGGCCACCGGCAAGGCGTCCCGCACACGGCCGCCGAGCAATTCGCTGACCGGCAGGTTCAGGCGTTTGCCGAGGGCATCGAGCAAGGCGCTTTCGATACCCGACTTGGCAAAGGTGTTGCCCCGGATGCTGCGCTCCAGGCGCAACATGGCGGCATTGATGTTGCTCGCGTCCTGGCCGAGCAGCAGCGGCGCGAAGTGCCGGTCGATGTTGATCTTGATGCTGTCGGGGCTTTCATTGCCGTAGCTCAGGCCGCCGATGGTGGTGGATTCACCAATGCCTTCGATACCGTCGGCGCAGCGCACGCGGATGATCACCAGGGTCTGGTTCTGCATCGTGTGCATCGCCAGTTTGTGCGGGCGGATGGTAGGGAGATCGACGATGATGGTCTCGATCGACTCGATGGCGCAAATCGGCATGGCAATACCCGTTGGGTTCTTTATAGATTTGGCCTGATTCTGTTCCGGATCTCTGCTGGCTTCCAATATAGAATGAGTCTCGAACAATACCCTTAAGGTATGAATGGAGTCCTTATGGAACTGCGCCATCTGCGTTACTTCCAGGTGCTGGGGGAAACCCTCAACTTCACCCGCGCCGCCGAACGCCTGCACATTGCCCAGCCGCCGCTGAGCCGGCAGATCCAGCAACTGGAGGACGAACTGGGTGTGGTCCTGCTGGAGCGTGGGCGCCCGTTGCGCCTGACCGAAGCCGGGCGGTTTTTCTATGAGCACGCCAATGTGCTGCTGGAGCAACTGGGCAAGGTGTGTGACAACACCCGGCGCATAGGCCTTGGGCAGAAAACCTGGCTGGGCATCGGTTTTGCGCCGTCGACGCTGTACGGCGTGCTGCCGGAGTTGATTCGCCGGCTGCGCAGCCACGATGGCCTGGAGCTGGAGTTGGGCCTGTCGGAGATGACCACGCTGCAACAGGTTGAAGCTCTCAAGGCCGGGCGGATTGACGTGGGCTTCGGGCGGATTCGCATCGACGACCCGGCCATTGTGCAGCGGGTGTTGGTGGAGGACCGGTTGGTGGCGGTGTTGCCCGCCGGGCATCCCCTGCTGGGCGCCCCGGCCACCCTGGCGCAATTGGCCGCTGAACCCTTCGTGCTGTATCCCGGCAACCCGCGGCCGAGCTACGCCGACCATGTGATCGCGCTGTTCGATGCCCATGGCTTGAGCCTGAAGGTTTCGCAGTGGACCAACGAATTGCAGACCGCCATTGGTCTGGTCGGCGCAGGCATGGGCGTGACCCTGGTACCGGCCTCGGTGCAGGTGCTGCACCGCGCAGACATTGGCTATACGCCGGTGGTGGAGGCCACCGCCACGTCGCCGATCATTCTCAGCCGGCGGATCAATGACCAGTCGCCGGGGCTCAGTCATTGCCTGCAACTGGTGGAAGAGTTGATTTAAAAGAACACCACACATCCAATGTGGGAGCGGGCTTGCTCGCGAATGCGCAGTGTCAGTCACCGAATGAGTTGGCTGATGCACCGCATTCGCGAGCAAGCCCGCTCCCACAGTTGATCTCCGTTGTTTTTGCGTAAGGTGTTCACCCCCGCATGCGCCGGGCGTCGTTGCGTTGCAGGGTCTGGCTGGGGGATTCGTCGAACAGCTTGCGGTATTCGGCCGAGAATCGCCCCAGATGAGTAAAGCCCCAGCCCAGGGCGATTTCGGAGATGGTGCGCGTGGAGCCATGTTCGAGGATTTGCTGGCGCACGGCACCCAGGCGGTATTTCTTCAGATAGGCCATGGGCGACAGGGCGAAGTATTTGCGGAAGGCATCGAACAGCTTGAAGCGCGACACGCCCGCCGCCGCCTCCAGATCCTCCAGGTGCACCGCTTCCCGGGCGTTGTCGTGGATGTACTGTCGGGCACGAATCAAATAGTGCGGCAGTTTCACCCCCAGCACGTCCCGCAATTCTTCGGAATAGTTGTTCGGCTGGGCCAGGATCAGGCCCTTGATCAGCGAGCTTTCCAGGTCCCGGGTAAACGCCACCTGGTCATACAGCTCGCTGCTGCGCTCCAGTTCGGCGATGAAATACCGCGCCATGCGCCACCACGACGCGGAAGCGCCGTCCACCGCGTCCATCGCCGACTCGAAGCGCAGCGGCGCTTCAATCGGCCGCTGCAGCAGGCCTTCCAGGGATTCGCTCATCGCCGCGCGGGTGATCACCACCTGCAACTTGCGGCAGTCGCCGGAGATCTCCAGCACCTGATGTTCGTTGGGCGAAATGATCACCCCCTGGTCACGGTTGGAGCTGAGCCGTACGCCGTTCTTGCTCAGTTCCTGCTCGCCCACCAGCGGCAGGGTCAGGCTGTAGCTGCTGAAGTGCTCGGCGTCTTCGATGTCGATGGTGACGTCGGTGCCGTATTCGATAATCCCCAGCGTCGTGGCGCGGGACTTGAACACATTGGCGCTGTGGTGAAAGCGGATGCGCTCCGGCGTCGCGGTTTGCAGGCGGTGCGGCCCGCAAATGCCGGACATCCAGCTGCAGGCGCCTTCAAGGTCGAAGCGCTCGATACGTATATCGCGTGTATTGCTACTCATCACGGGGCACCCACGGCAATTGTGGCCGGCGCGCTCTGACGGCGCGTCCTGGTAGATCGACAGCAAGTTTTGCGCCACGCCAGCGGGATCGCCACTGGGTGGATAGCAACCGTCGACTAAGTGGATAACAAGCAGACTTTTCCGACAATCGCCTTGCAAGACAGTAGCGCATTCCGCCACCGCCCTGCACCGCCGTGGGTATTTCGTGCCCAACTAAGTGGCCCACCTTCCCCCATTAACCGGATAGCCCGGTGCCCCGCCGCAGCCTCTTAATGGCTTACCCGTTTAGCCATTATCAAAAAAGGTGCCTCCCATGAGTGGTGCAAGAAGCGTCGAGCAGTGGAAAAGCTTTATCGAAGGCTGCCTGGACTTCCGTCCGGTGGATGAGGTGTTCCGCATCGCCCGGGACATGTTCACCGAGCCGGAGTTGTTCGAGCTGGAAATGGAGCTGATCTTCGAAAAAAACTGGATCTATGCCTGTCACGAGAGCGAACTGGCCAACAAGCACGACTTCGTGACGATGCGCGCCGGGCGCCAGCCGATGATCATAACCCGCGACGGCGAAGGCCAGCTCAACGCGCTGATCAACGCTTGCCAGCATCGCGGCACCACCCTGACCCGGGTTGGCAAGGGCAACCAGTCCACGTTTACCTGCCCGTTCCACGCCTGGTGCTACAAGAGCGATGGCCGGCTGGTGAAGGTCAAGGCGCCGGGGGAATACCCGGAAGGTTTCGACAAGGCCACTCGCGGCCTGAAAAAAGCACGGATCGAGAGCTACAAGGGCTTCGTCTTCATCAGCCTCGACGTGAACGGCACCAACAGCCTGGAAGACTTCCTCGGCGACGCCAAAGTGTTCTTCGACATGATGGTCGCCCAATCGGCCACCGGCGAGCTGGAAGTGCTGCCGGGCAAGTCCGCCTACACCTACGACGGTAACTGGAAACTGCAAAACGAGAACGGCCTGGACGGTTATCACGTCAGCACCGTGCACTACAACTACGTGGCCACGGTGCAGCATCGCCAGCAGGTCAATACGGAAAACGGCACGGGCTCGGGCACGACACTGGACTACAGCAAGCTCGGCGCCGGCGACGCGAACACCGATGACGGCTGGTTCGCCTTCAACAATGGCCACAGCCTGTTGTTCAGCGACATGCCCAACCCCACCGTGCGTTCGGGCTACGCCACCATCATGCCGCGCCTGATCGAAGAACACGGCCAGCAAAAAGCCGAATGGATGATGCACCGCCTGCGCAACCTGAACATCTACCCGAGCCTGTTCTTCCTCGACCAGATCAGTTCGCAGCTGCGGATCATCCGGCCCATCGCGTGGAACAAGACCGAAATCATCAGCCAGTGCCTGGGGGTGAAGAACGAGTCTGGCGCCGACCGTGAAAACCGTATTCGCCAGTTCGAGGATTTCTTCAACGTCTCGGGCATGGGCACGCCGGATGACCTGGTGGAGTTCCGCGAAGCCCAGCGCGGCTTCCAGGGCCGTCTGGAACGCTGGAGCGATATTTCCCGCGGCAGCCATCGCTGGGAAACCGGGCCTACGCCCAACAGCGAATCCATCGGTATCCAGCCGGCGATGACCGGCACCGAATTCACCCACGAAGGGCTGTACGTCAACCAGCACCGCAACTGGCAGAAATTCCTGCTGGACGGACTCGACCAGCAAGCCCTGAAACTGCGGGAGGTGGAATGATGAATGCGCAATTGCAGTACCGGATCGAGCAGTTTTTTTACCGTAAATCCGAGCTGTGCGATGCCCAGGATTGGGACGCCTACGTGCAGTTGTTCGACCCGCAGAGTGAATTCCACCTGCCGCAGTGGGATTCGGAACATGTCTACACCCGCGACCCGAAGCGCGAAATGTCGTTGATCTACTACGCCAACCGCTCGGGGCTGGAGGATCGGGTGTTTCGCCTGCGCACGGGCAAGGCCGCGTCGGCCACGCCGATGCCGAGGACGCTGCATTTGATCAACAACGTGCGGATTGCCGAGCAACCGGACGGGCTGCTGGAGGTGAAGTTGAACTGGCATACGTTGTTCTATCGGCTGGCGACGTCGGAGCAGTTCTACGGCAGCGCCACTTACAGCCTCAAGCCCGATGGCGACAGTTGGTTGATCACCCGCAAGCATGCGCTGCTGCTCAACGACACCATCAACTCGGTGCTGGATTTCTATCACCTGTGACCTGATGCATTACACCTGTGGCGAGGGAGCTTGCTCCCGCTGGACCGGGTTGGCGCTCCAGTGCGTAGCGCTCCCGGCTTTTTGGGGCTGCTGCGCAGCCCAGCGGGAGCAAGCTCCCTCGCCACAGGTAAATCGCAGGCATAGAAAATCAAACTCGCGGAGTTCTGCGAATGAATCACAAAGTGGCCTTCAGTTTTGCCGACGGCAAGACCCTGTTTTTCCCGGTGGGCGCCAATGAGATCCTGTTGGATGCAGCGTTGCGCAATGGCATCAAGATCCCGCTCGACTGCCGCGAAGGCGTTTGCGGCACTTGCCAGGGCCGCTGCGAGTCCGGCGACTACAGCCAGGACTACGTGGACGAGGAAGCCCTCTCCAGCCTCGACCTGCAACAACGCAAAATGCTCAGCTGCCAGACCCGGGTCCAATCCGATGCGGCGTTCTACTTCGATTTTGATTCCAGCCTGTGCAACGCGCCGGGGCCGGTCCAGATCCGCAGCACGGTGAGCAATGTGCAGCAGGTGTCGCCCAGCACGGCGATCCTGCACCTGCAGCTTGAAGCACCATTGGACTTTTTGCCGGGCCAATATGCCCGCCTGTCGATTCCCGGCACCGACAGTTGGCGCTCCTACTCTTTCGCCAACCGCCCGGGCAATCAGTTGCAGTTCCTGATCCGCCTGCTGCCCGATGGCGTGATGAGCAACTACATTCGCGAACGCTGCCAGGTCGGTGATGAGTTGCTGCTGGAAGCGCCATTGGGTGCCTTCTACCTTCGGCATGTCACCCGACCGCTGGTGTTGGTGGCCGGTGGCACTGGTTTATCGGCGCTGCTGGGCATGCTTGACGACCTGGCCGCCAGCACCTGCCAACAGCCGGTGCACCTGTATTACGGCGTGCGGGGTGCGGCCGATTTATGCGAGGCAACACGCATAAAAGCCTACGCCGATACAATCCCGGGGTTTCGCTACACCGAGGTACTCAGCAACCCACCTTCGGACTGGGCCGGCAAACGCGGCTACCTCACCGAGCATTTCGACCTGGCCGAATTGCGGGATCAATCGGCAGATATGTACGTCTGCGGCCCCCCTCCGATGGTCGAATCCATCAAACAATGGCTGCTGGATCAGGCACTTGATGGCGTTCAGCTGTATTACGAAAAGTTTACCGAGAGTAATATCTGACCCCTCAGCGGTTTGAGGGGCTGGTTCGGTGTGCGATCAACCCTGAAAAAAACAAGTAGAAGGGAATGTTAATGGCGGATGACATGGTTAACCCGGTGGGCCTCAAGCGTGGCCTGAAGAACCGGCATATTCAGCTGATTGCCTTGGGAGGGGCGATCGGGACCGGGCTGTTCCTCGGCTCGGCGGGCGTGCTCAAGTCGGCGGGGCCGTCGATGATCCTGGGCTATGCGGTAGCCGGGTTCATCGCGTTCCTGATCATGCGCCAGCTGGGCGAAATGATCGTCGAGGAACCGGTGGCCGGCTCCTTCAGCCACTTCGCCCACAAGTACTGGGGCGGTTACGCAGGCTTCCTCGCCGGCTGGAACTACTGGGTACTCTACGTGCTGGTGGGCATGGCCGAGCTGACAGCGGTGGGCAAGTACATCCAGTTCTGGTGGCCGGAAATTCCGACCTGGGTCAGTGCGGTGGTGTTCTTTGTGCTGGTCAACCTGATCAACACCCTCAACGTGAAGTTCTTCGGTGAGACCGAGTTCTGGTTCGCGATCATCAAGGTGGTGGCGATTGTCGGCATGATCGTGCTCGGCTGCTACCTGCTGTTCAGCGGCACCGGCGGCCCACAAGCCTCGGTGAGCAACCTGTGGAGCCACGGCGGGTTCTTCCCGAATGGCGGCATGGGGCTGTTGATGTCCATGGCGTTCATCATGTTCTCGTTCGGCGGCCTGGAGCTGGTGGGTATTACCGCCGCCGAAGCCAGCGAACCCCGCAAGGTGATCCCGAAGGCGATCAACCAGGTGGTGTACCGGATCCTGATTTTCTACGTCGGCGCCCTTACCGTGCTGCTGTCGTTGTACCCATGGGACCAACTGCTGCAAACCCTCGGCGCGTCGGGCGATGCCTACAGCGGCAGTCCGTTCGTGCAGATCTTTTCCTTGATCGGTAACGACACCGCCGCCCACATCCTCAACTTCGTGGTCCTGACCGCGGCACTGTCGGTGTACAACAGCGGCGTGTACTGCAACAGCCGCATGCTGTTCGGCCTGGCCGAGCAAGGCGATGCGCCGAAAGCGCTGATGAAGTTGAACAAGCAAGGCGTGCCGCTGCGTGCCCTGGGCATCTCGGCCCTGGTGACGCTGCTGTGTGTGGTGATCAACTACGTCGCGCCGCATGACGCACTGGAGCTGTTGTTTGCGCTGGTGGTTGCCTCGCTGATGATCAACTGGGCGCTGATCAGCCTGACCCACATCAAGTTCCGCAAGGCCATGGGCGAGCAAGGCGTGGTGCCGTCGTTCAAGACCTTCTGGTTCCCGTTCAGCAACTACCTGTGCCTGGCGTTCATGCTGATGATCATCTGCGTGATGCTGGCGATTCCGGGTGTGCGGGCGTCGGTGTATGCGATTCCGGTCTGGGTCGGGATCATCTATGTGGCGTACCGGTTGCGGTTGAATAACGCGAAGGCAGTAACAGCGCAATAACCCATGTGGGAGCGGGCTTGTGTGGGAGCGGGCTTGCTCGCGAAGGCGTCGTGTCAGTCACCTGATGTATTGACTGACACACCGCTTTCGCGAGCAAGCCCGCTCCCACATTTTGATCGTATTCCAAATGAAAAGCCCCGGTACTGATGAGTACCGGGGCTTTTTGTTGGGCCTTGATTACAGCGTAGAACGCACTCGCCACAGCTCGGGGAACAATACGGTGTCGAGCATCTTGCGCAGGTAACCCACGCCTTCGGTGCCGCCCGTACCAGGCTGGAAGCCAATGATCCGCTCCACCGTGGTGACATGGCGGAAGCGCCATTGGCGGAACGAATCCTCCAGGTCGATAAACTTTTCGGCCAATTGGTACAGGTCCCAATACCGGCTCGGATCGCGATAAACCTCGCGCCACGCCGCCTCCACGGAATCATCGTGAACCGTTGGCGCCGTCGGGTCGCGTTCGGCGCGCTTGGGGTCGATCGCCAGCCCGGCCTTGGTCATCAGGTTGATCGCTTCGTCATACAGCGACGGCGTGGCAATCGCCACCTGCAGCTCCTTCAACAACTCCGGCCGGTGGGCGTGAGGCCGCAACAGCGCCGCGCTTTTGTTGCCGAGGATGAATTCGATTTCCCGGTACTGGAACGACTGGAAACCCGACGACTGCCCCAGGTACGGGCGGATCGACTTGTACTCCGACGGCGTCATGGTCGCCAGTACCGCCCAGGCGTGCACCAACTGGTCAAAGATCCGCGACACCCGCGCCAGCATCTTGAACGCCGGCGGCAGCTCACCCAGGCGCACGTGTTCGCGGGCGGCCTTGAGTTCGTGGAGCATCAACTTCATCCACAGCTCCGAGGTCTGGTGCTGGATGATGAACAGCATCTCGTTGTGGTCCGGCGACAGCGGGTGCTGGGCGCTGAGCACTTTGCCCAGGTCCAGGTAGTCGCCGTAGCTCATGGACTCGGAAAAATTCAGCTCGGCGTTATGCCATTCTTCCGGCGGCTGGTAGTCAGGGGAGAAAGGACACTGGCTCATCGCGTGGGCTCCTTGAGCGGGCGGAGAATGGCTCGTACCGGGCTGGCATCGAGGTTGGCAAAACGCAGCGGCAGCGCGATCAACTCGTAATCGCCCTCCGGCACGTCGTCGAGGACGATGCCTTCGAGAATCGCCATGCCATGAGAGGCGACGGCGTTGTGGGAATCCATGGTCTTGGACTGCTGCGGGTCCAGGGACGGCGTGTCGATGCCGATCAGGCGCACGCCGAGGCTGAACAGCAACTCGACCGTTTGCGGGGCGACGGCGGTGAAATTCGAATCCCAGGCATCCAGCGGCGCCTGTTGATAAGTGCGCAACAGTACACGCTCCGGCAGGTTTTCCAGGCGGCCTTCCAACTGATGCGGCTGCACCAGCGCGCCGCTGCCCAGGCAATGCAGCACCCGGCACGGGCCCATGTACACATCCAGAGACACTTCGCCAATCGGCGCGCCGTCCGCGCTGTAGTGCAACGGCGCGTCCACATGGGCGCCGGTGTGGGGCGACAGGGTGATGCGTCCGACATTCACCGGGCACTCGGGGCCGAACTGCCAGACCCGCTCTTCCTGAAACGGCGTATCACCCGGCCAGGTCGGGGTCGCGGTGCTCAAGGGCGGGCTGATGTCCCACCACGTTTTTATTGGATTCATTTCAAGGCTCTCGGTCGTTACTGGGGTGAATGATACGAGGGCCGGCTGTAAATATTCTTGCGAATTCCAGCGCAAAGCGGGAAATCTTTCGCACTTACTGCGAGGAAATGGCTGATTGGCGCACAGATATTTCGTACTGACTCAATCCTTCAAACAACAAATATCCCCTGTGGGAGCCGGGCTTGCCCGCGATGAGGCCGGCACAGCGTGCCCTTCCATCGCCTGACACTCCGCCACCGCGGGCAAGCCCGGCTCCCACAGGGGTTGGCGGTGACTCACGGATGTGCAAATGACTGCGCTTCTGGGCATCCCGATGTCGAGTCCAGACCACTGGCGGGCCGCCCAAGGCGATAGGGTTCGGACTTCCCTTCCACTGCCTCGGAATCATCATGTCCAAGCCAATCACCGTACTGCGCGACACCCATCCACTGCCGGTGCTGGACGCCTGCAAATGGGAAAAACTCGAAGGCGACCCGCACACCGTCAACCTCAACGCCTACACCAGCGAGGACGGCAGCAAGATCATGGGCACCTGGATCTGCACCCCCGGCAAATGGCGGGTGGAGTATGTGAAGTGGGAATACTGTCACTTCCAGGAAGGCTACTGCGTGATCACCCCGGACGGCCTGGAGCCGATCCATTTGCGGGCTGGGGATATCTTTGTGGTGGAGCCGGGGATGAAGGGGACGTGGGAAGTGGTCGAGACGGTGCGTAAGTATTTTGTGTTTGCCTGATCCCACCTCCTGGAAAGGGGTCGCCCTGGCCCCTTTTACCTCAACGACGACCGTCGCGCCCTTCTGATAAAAGCAGCACCTCCCTGCCCCTCTTCCAATAACAATCGCTGTTATTCGTGACAACAACCCTTGATATTCGAAAACAATCAATTAGTATTTTGTGACAGAATATTGTGAGCACCAAGTTCTTGAAAAAATCTCATGACGTAATGCGCAAAATACATAATCAAACTCACCAAACAGTACAACCACTACTTTAGTTATAGATAAGATTGACTTTTGACACCCCCTACACTTTGAGATAGCTTTCTTGCAACCGGTCTATACTCGAATCTCATAGCATTATAACCCGATGATAATAAGAGGTACGGAGAAGGTGCAGAACTTCACATAATCGCAACCTTCACTGCACATTGATGGAAAACGCGCAGCGATTTGAATTAGACTCCAATGAATCAGTTGATTACCCCATTGGTTTGTTCTAAGGACTCCACACGTCTTCCAGCACTTACTGCACGCGGCAGTCGAGACCGCGCTTTTGTAAAAGGATCAAGAAAATGCCTGAAAAAACAACACGTCTGACCATTCTCATCGACTTCCCGACCAAGCAGCGTCTGGAGTCGCTGTCCGAGGAAGTTGACCTTACTATTTCTCAGGTTATTCGCAAGCTGATTCGTGACCATCTCCAGCAATACGAGAGCCAAGTCCCGCCCTCCGTGCTGGAGCCGGAGAAAGAGGATTCATCGCTCTGCTCTTGATATATAAGCCTGGTTAATTTGCCTTTATAAAACTGTGCGGCATAACTTTCTGCTTATTTATCAGCTGGCGCGCAGTTTAATCATGAACACTGCGCGCCACCCCTCTCCAAGTTAAAGACTGGTGATGAACTATGCCTGTGAAACAGCAATGGCTTGCTTGTTATGCTCATCTAAGCAAAGAAATGAACGGGCCTGCTGTATCATCAGACACCGCGCAGCCCTGTACCTTGTTTTTCTCCATGAGCGACGGCACCCAGCGCGCGCATGTTTTTCATATCACGGCAGATAACTTCGAAGCCGCCTGGCAAACCGGTGTGCAGCGCTTGCAGGGAGCCTACGAACGAGACCGTGCGCAGTCAGGCAACATCGTCGAACGTTCATGGATACGCGTCGAATGCGCGATCAACGTAACCGCCATCACCTGGGCCGAACTCAATGCGCGCTTCAAGCGCCACAAGCGTAATTACTTCCGGCGCGGCATCGCCTTCGATGCGGCGCTGCACATCGCGATCACCGAACAGGAACTGAACGCCAACGCGATCCTGTATGGCGGCAACGCTATCAATCACGCGAGCTTCAATGCCGGCAATTTTTCGGTGTACGCCAGGCGCCGTTTTACCGGGCTCAATACAGCCGACCTGATCGCCACACTTGAACCCGAGACCCCCGTGTTCCTGTTCGACACCAAGGGCGTTTTTTGTGCCGAAGACGGCGTGCCCCACCCGCTGAACCCTGGCCCGACAGAAACCGGCTGGCGCACCCTCGCAGCGCTGGAGCCCGGCATGGTAAAGGCGAGCATCATCAGCGCCGCAAGCTACCTGAGCACTCAGGTGCAGGGCAGCGGCCAGTTCGTCTACGGCTACTTCCCGTGCTTTGACCGGGCGATAAAAAACTACAACACCCTGCGCCACGCCAGTACCACCTATTCGATGATCGAGGCCTGGGCACTGACCGGCGACGAGGCGCTTGAATCCGCCATCGACCGCTCGCTGGCCTACCTTACCCAGGAACTGATCAAGTCCTACGCGCTGCCCGACGGCAGTGTGGCGGCGTATCTGCTGGACACCGGTGACGAGATCAAACTGGGCGGCAATGCCGTGTGTTTGTTGGCGCTGGTCAAATACAGCGAAGTCACCGGCACCCGCCACTACCTACCCGTGCTGGAAGCCCTGGCCAATGGCATGGCCTGGATGCAGGACGCGACCACCGGCGCCTTCGTGCACGTCTTGCATGGCCGTGACCTTACCGTCAAAGAGGCGTTCCGGATCATCTACTACGACGGCGAGGCCGCGTTCGGGTTGATCCGCCTCTACGGCCTCACCGGCGATGAGCGCTGGTTAACCGTGGTGGAAAAAGCCTTCGACTACTTCATCGAAAAACAGCACTGGCGCGAGCACGATCACTGGCTCAGCTATTGCGTGAACGAACTGACCCGCTACCGACCTGACGAAAAGTATTTCCGCTTCGGCCTGAATAACGTCGCCGGTTATCTGGGGTTCGTGCAACAGCGCATCACCACCTTTCCGACGCTACTGGAATTGATGATGGCTGCGCAGCAGATGCTCGAACGCATCGCCCAGCAAGCGCAATTGCGCCACCTGCTCACCGAGATCGACCTGCACGCGTTTTACCGCGCCCTGCATCATCGTGCGCGCTATCTGTTCAACGGGTATTTCTGGCCGGAAACGGCGATGTATTTCGCCAATCCTGCGCGCATTGCCGGTTCGTTTTTTATCCGTCACCACGCGTTCAGGGTGCGCATCGACGACGTGGAGCATTACCTCTCGGGGCTGATTGCCTACCACCGCTACCTGCTCGACGGCGCGCCGCAAGTGAGCCTGGCCCAGGACGCAGCGCCCCTCGGCTGGGTCTGGGACGCCAACACCCTGGCTCGGGTGACACACGGCACCTGGGCCAAACAGCCGCCGCCCGGTTGGTACACGTCGGGTTTGACGCCGTCCATGCAGTTTTTCAAACCCCAGCGCATGCTCAATCGGCACCCCAGCAAGGTGGGACCGAACGAAGTGCAGTCGGCGCTGCGCTGGGCCCAGGCCAGTCCTGAGCGGCGCCCCTCGGCGTTCTTGTGTGTAGACCCGACGCCCTACCTGGACAGCGGCCTGCCGGTGTTACAGGTCGCCGATACCAGCGAGGCCATGCTGCAAATGGGTCGATACGCCAGGCAGCAATTCACTGGCCAGGTGTTCGGCGTCACCGGCAGCTTCGGTAAAACCACCGTGGTCGCCATGCTCGGCCACGCCCTGAAACACTGGGGCGAAGTGGGCCACACCGAGGCCAACGCCAACCTGCCCCATGGGATCGCCTGGAACCTGGCGAGCATGCCCCGGCCGGCCAAATTCTGGGTACTGGAAATGGCCGTGGGCCGCATGCCGATTAACTCGGAGCTGGTGCGCCCACACATTGCTATCGTGACCGGGCTGGCTCCGGCGCACCTGGAATACCATGGCACCCTGGAAAACCTGGCGCGTAAAAAGAGCGCGATCTTCCGCTCGATGGCACCGGGTGGGCACGCGGTGCTGTGCCGCGATATGCCGCACTACGAGGTGTTCGCCCAGGCCGCCGAAGTCGCGCGCTTGCACGTGACCAGCTATGGCGAACACGCTGATGCCGATGTGCGCCTGCTCGACGTGTGCAGCGAGGCCGACCGGGTCTACGTCACCGCGCAACGTGACACGCAACGGCTGGATTTCAGCCTGAGTGCTCGCGGCCGACACATGGTGCTCAACGCACTGGGGGTGCTGGCGTCGCTGTTCGCCGCCGGGCTTGACGCCGACCAGGCACTGGAAGTGCTGACCGGCTTCCAACCGGTGGAAGGTCGCGGCAATATCCGCTCGATCAAATGCACCGACGGGCATTTCCAGCTGATCAACGATGCGTACAACGCCAACCCGGGCTCGATGGCTGCGGCCTTGCGCTCGATGGCCGACCTGCCCGTGGCCTCGCGGCACCGGGTAGTAGTGTTGGGCGACATGCTGGAGCTGGGCCCCGACGCCCAGCGCTACCACCTGGAACTGGCTGACTCGCTGCGCGCGGCGGCGCCCCGGCATTTGGTGCTGTGCGGGCCGCTGATGCATGAGGTGTACCGGGTGCTGCGCAGTGAGCTGTCAGTGCAGTGGTTCGAGGATGCCACGGCATTAGGCCAGGCGTTGGCGCGCCACCCCGGCCAGTGGTTCCAGGCGGGGGATTGGGTACTGGTGAAAAGCTCCGGTGGTACCGGGTTGTCGCAGATCTGTGATTGGCTGAACACGACCGAACAGGCGGTGCCGGCGGGTTAGCCCGCGCAGCCCGCTGCTGTCTTCAGGCCAATGTCATTGCGCAGTTGGTGAAACATCGCAGGCACACCCTGCGCCTTGACCAACTGCGCCTGATGCCCGGCGCGAATCAACGCCCGGTAAAAACGCTCCTGCAACACAAATGGGGTTACCTGGTCATCCACGCTGCCAATCACGAACAACTGCCGCGCAGGCGCAACGGCAATGCCGGCCATGTGCTCCAGGGGATCGTAGGGGTGCAATAAACCATTGGTGTCGCGTCCCGGACGCGAAGGCAGGCCTTTGCTTTGACGCAACATCTGCGCGCGCTGCACCAGGGCAAACGCGCCGGAAGTCATCACTGCACACTTCACATCGGTACGCCCCAAGGTCAACAACGCCGCGGCCACCGTGGCGCCGCCGCTGTGCCCCAGCAACACAAACTGCCCGATGCCGTAACGCTTGCGCAGCTCGTTGAGCGCAGCGTCCAGCACAATGAATTCCCGCGCCTGGCGCCGCTGCCCATGGTTGCCGCTGGAACCGTAGGTGCCAGGTCGCGCCACAATCACCACCGGTACGCCCGCACGCCGGCTCAGGGCCTTGGCCTGCCTGGCCTTGGCGGCCAGGGTATTGCCACGGATCGACTCGGGCGAGCGGTGCATTTCCACGTTGCGGTCGCCATGAAACATCACGATTACCACGGGCGCACGGCTCAGCACCGCCCCGGAAAAATAGCGAATGCACTCATCGCCCCCGGCCAACTCGACCCAAAGTGAAGAGTCGACCTGGTTGCAGGTCGACTGGTCGGCCGGGGTGTTCCAAAGCAACGGTGTCGACCCCTCACTCAGGGCCCACGCGCCCGGCACGCCGGCCCACAACAGCATCCACCACAACGCAAACCTGGCCACAGCCACCTCGCCTAACGCTCGCGCAAGGCCTCCCGCGCACGGTTCATGGGCTTGATCAAATAGTCGAGCACGGTTTTCTGGCCGGTCTTGATATCCACCGAGGCAATCATCCCAGGCACAATCGAAAACGACTTGCCGGCCTTGTTTTTCAAGGTGTCAGCGTCGGTGCGGATGAACACTCGATAGTAAAAAACTTCTGGCTTGACCTCGTCCTGGATAGTGTCCGGAGAAATGGTCACGACCTTGCCGTCCATGCCGCCATAAATGGCGTAGTCGTAGGCGGTGATCTTGACCTTGGCCACCTGGTCGGGATGGATAAAGGCGATATCTCGCGGGGAGATACGCGCCTCGATCAACAACTGCTCATCCAGGGGCACAATCTGCATCAGGCGCCCGTTGGGCGGGATAACCCCGCCGATGGTGGTGACCTCTATCCCCTTGACGATACCGCGCACCGGCGAGCGCAGGGTCAGGCGGGTCACCGAGTCGGAGCGCCCGCGCATGACTGACGACAGCGTCTCGACGTCGGCATTGACCTTCGCCAGGTCCTCACCGGCCCGCACCATATACTCGGAGCGGGCCTGGGTCAGTTTCAACTCCAGCTCGGCCTTTTGGCGCTTGAGGCGCAACACCTCAACGTTGCTGGCGGCGCCGACCTTGGCCAGGTTTTCGGTGATTTCCAGCTCGCTACGCACCAGCCCGAGCGACGATCGCACGCCGGCCAACGATTCTTCGAGGCCCTTGCGCCGAGTGTTGAACAGGTCGGTTTCGGCGCGCACCAGTGCGGGGTAACGCTCAAGCTCCGGGGGGAACAGTAACGGTTTACCGTCTACCTCGGCCTGCAAACGCGCGACGCTGGCCAGCGACGCCCGGTACTTGGCGGCACTTTCATCAAAGTTGGATTCGGTCTTGGTCGGGTCAAGCCTGGCCAACGTCTGGCCATTTTTGACGATATCGCCCTCCCCCACATTCAATTCCGTGACGATGCCGCCTTCCAGCGACTGGATGATTTGCTCACGCGAGGTCGGGATGACTTTGCCGCTGCCCGTCGAGACTTCCTCCACTTCAAAAAAGTAGGCCCAGGCACCAAACGCAATCAGCATGACAAACACCCAGCCCACCACGCGCGTGGCGCGCACCACGGTGCGTTCATCCACGCCGTCGTGGGTATGCCGGGCGCCTTCGTCTTCGGTGGCGAGCAGGGGTATGGTTTTCGGCGCAGGGCTTTTCACTGGGTTTTCCCCTTCGGTTTGGACAGGCGCGCAATCGCGTTGGCTTTGCTGTCATCGACGATGATCTGGCCGTTATCGACCACGATCACCCGATTCACCAGGCTCAATACACTCATGCGGTGCGTGGCGATAATCAGCGTGCGGTGGGCTGCCCAGCGGTCGAGGTTGTGGATCAACTGGCGCTCGGTCGCTTCATCCAGGGACGCGGTGGGCTCGTCGAGCAACACGATATGCGGCTGGCGAATCATCAGCCGCGACAGCAGCAGCGACTGACGCTGCCCGCCCGACAGGCCCAGGCCACCTTCCAGGATCATGTGGTCCAGGCCGTCGGCGAACTTGCCGATGAAGTCGCCCGCACCGGTCAGCGCCAGGGCCTGGAGGATTTCCTGATCGCTGGCATGCGGCGCCCCCATGATCAGGTTGTCGCGCAGCGTGCCGTGGAACAGCCGCGAGTTTTGTGTCATCAGCCCCACATCGCGGCGCACGTCGGCGGGGTCGATGTGGCTGAGGGCAACGCTATCCAGGCTGATGGTGCCGGCCTTGAGGTCGAGCATCCCGGCCAATGCCTGCAACAGCGTGGATTTACCCGCGCCGTTACGCCCCAGAATCGCGATGCGTTCGCCCGGCTGGATCTTCAGGTCGGCCACACGCAGCGCCGGTACGGGGGCATCGTCGGAATACTGGAACGTGGCCTGGCTCAGCGCGTATTGGCCTTTGATCACCGGCAGGTGCACGCGCTTGCTGCCCTCGGGATGGTCCACCGGCAATTCCATGATCCGGTTCAGGCCTTGCAGCGCAACCTTGGCCTGCTGCCAGCGCGTCAGCACCTGGGTGATCTGGGACATCGGCGCCATCATCCGCGACGCCAGGATCGACGCCGCGACAAGGCTACCGGTGGTCATGTCGCTGGCCATGACCATGGGCGCACCGAACACCACCACCACGGCAAACACCGAGCCCTGCACATTGTTGCTCCAGGCCACCAGTTTGTTGGTGAGCAGGCGCAGGCGCAGGCTGGCGTCGCCGCAGGTGGCGTTGTAGTGATTCCATTGTTGCTGGAAGCGCTGTTCGGCCTGCAACGCCTTGATGTCGTCCAGGCCTTGTATGGTCTCCACCAGCATGGCGCTGCGCAACGAGCTTTCACGCATCGACTCATTCGCCAGTGCCGCGAGTTTTTTCTGCGCCAACAGCCCGGGCACTATCAGGAACAGCACAGCCACCATTGGCACCGCCACCAGCGGGCCGGCGATCAACCAGTAGATCACCAGAAACAGCAGGAAGAACGGCAGATCGGCCAGCGCAGTGGCGGTGCTGGAGGTGATCAGCTCACGCAGTTGCTCCAGTTCCTTGAGCTGCGAAATGAACGAGCCGGTGGACTTCGGCCGGGCGCTGTTACGCAAGCGAATGGCATGCCCGAACACCAGGTCGGAAACGCGCAGATCCGCGCGTTTGCCGAGCATGTCGGTGATGCGCACACGGGTGATGCGCATGATGAAATCAAACACCAGCGCCAGCATCACCCCGCCAAACAGCACATACAGGGTGGGCATGGATTCGGCCGGGATCACCCGGTCGTACACCTGCATCGAAAACAGTACCCCGGCCAACCCCAGCACGCTGGTGACCAGCGACGCGAGCATCACATAGCCATAGGGCCGCAAGTCGCGCAGCACGATGTTTTTGAACCACGCCTTCTCGTAAGGCTTGATGTAGTCGTCGACACGCCGGTCACGCACTGCCGCCATGGGTCGCAGAATCACGCTCTTGCGCGCTTGCTCCAACAGGTCCTGGCGGGTGAGCCGGCTTTGCAGGCCGCCGTCGCCGCTGTAGGCGATGCCCAGGTTGTCGCCGTCGCCGAGGGTTTCGAGCACACCCACCTGGCCGTCGGCAAATTGCAGCACCACCGGTAATTGGCGCTGCATCAGCGTGGTTTCGCTGAAGTCGGCAATCACGCAGTTCAACCCCGCCTGGCGGGCCATCTGCCGTACCACCTCTTCCACCGAAGCGCCTTCGGTCCATTGTGAAGCGATGCGCACGCTTTGGGCCGAGCATTCCAGGCGGTAATGCCGGGCCACGCTCAGGACGGCCTCCAGCCACACGTCATAATCCACTGCGGGCGCCGGGTTCAGCGGGGTTTGTACTGCGTTGGTTTCGTCCGCAAGCATCACAGCATCATTCATGGCCGAATCTCCACACCTTGCAGGGTGCTGTTGTCCAGGTGGAACGCCGTGCGCAGTGCGCCCGTGTTGTAGAGGCAATCGATTTTCAGGCGGCGCAGGTCAGCGGCGGTGTTTTCCCGGTCCATGCGTGCCTGGTGAATTTCCTGCTCGGCATTCAGCAGGTCGAGCAACGGCCGTGTGCCCAGTTCGAGGTACTGCTGGCGATACAGGTCGCGGGTTTCGGAGATGCTGCGCTCACGAAAATCCAGGGTGGATAGCCGCTGGCTGAGGCTTGAGATTTGATCCCGCGCCTCCAGCAACCCCTGGCGAACCGCAAGGCGCGCGGCGTCGTTGGCGGCATCGGCGGAACGCAGGGCCTGTTGCGCGGCGGATTTGCGGGCGGTGATTGCGCCGCCCTGGTACAGCGGCATTTTCACGTTGAGAAATACGCCATAACGGGTACGGTCGCGGCCGCCGGGGACGTTGCTGTCGTCGTTGTTGTCCAGGTAGTGCGTGATGGACGGGTCCAGCGACACGGTCGGCAACGCCTCGGCACGGGCTTGTGCAATCAGCGCCAGCGCATCGACACGCTGCGCCTGGGCGATCAGCAGGGTCGGCGTGACTGCCGTATCGGGTACCACGCCCACGCAGGATTGCTCCAGGCTTGCCGGAAAACCATTCGCCACGCTCACTGGCGCCTGCGACCCAAGCAGACTGCTCAACGTGCTGCGCCAGCGATTGAATTGCGCGGTGAATTGCAATTGCGTCGCCACCGAGGCCTCGACCCGCGAGCGGGCCTGGATCAGGTCCGAACGGGTGCTGGCGCCCATGTCGCTGCGCTTTTTGGCCAGCTCTGCAATCGCCGAAATGCCGTCGATTTGCTCGCGAGCCAGTTGCACCAGCAACTGCGAGCGCTGCAGTTCGATCACGGCGAACGAGGTATCGCGCGCCACCTGATCGATCGACAGCAACACCGACGCCTGGCTGGCACTGACCCGCGCCAGCGCACTGTCGACAGAACTTGAGACCTTGCCGAAGTCATAGAGCATCTGCGACGCCGACAACGAAAACGCACGGCTCTGGCCGTTGCCCCTCAGGCCGCTGTCGTAGCCGGAGTTGAAGCCACCGCTGACTTGCGGGTAATAACCGGAACGGGCGATGTTCACGTTCTCGTTTTGTTGGTACAGCTGGCCGATCGCCTCGGAAATTGCCGGGTGCCATTCCACCGCCAGTTGAATGGCGCGTGTCAGGTCAAGGTTGCTCGGTATGACGTGCTCGGGTGCCACCGGTGCGCTGACGCCCGTTGGCCCGCCGGGTAAATGTGTGCCCAGGTTGCTCGGGCTGATGATGTTGACGCGTTCTTCATCGTCGATATACGACGCTGCCATGACCGGCGCACGCTCGGGCGCGATCATTGCGACTGCCAGAATTACGGCAGACAGCTGCTTGGCCAAACTCTTTTGCCTCACTGCTAGTCACCTGACTGTTGTCAAACCTGATGAGTACAACAACGGACCGTGACTGACGTCACGGCCCATCGCTGCATTACCGTTGGTAGGGAAAACCGGGCCTTGCGGCCCGGCCGGCAGGGGTGGCGTTACACCACGCTGATGCCGCTCTGTACCCAGAGCTGATGGGTTTCATCTTCCGGACTGGTGTAGATCACGTACTCAAGACCGTTCTCTACCTGGGTCGCACCGGCGCTCCAGTCACCTGTCAGGTGCACGCTGTCCTGATCGTCGCCCTGGATCATCAAGCGATCCGACTCAGGCCCGGTGATGGACACCAGGTCTTCGAGGCTCAGGGTCAGGTCGACGGCGCTGACATCGTTCAGGTCGATGCTGTGCACCCCGCTGACTGTGCCAATCAGGTCGGTGAGGTTGATGGCTGCATCGCCGCCTTCCCACAACAACCCGTCTGCACCCGCGCCAGCATCGACATGGGTGAAGTCGGTGTCGTCGGCCACCACGGCATCGTGGTGATCGCCGTCAACGTTGGCGCCGTCATCCGCCGCCTGGTCCACCGCACTGTGGGCAGCGGCAATGCCGGCACCTTCAGTGGCTGGCGCACCCGGGTTGGCGTCGTCCCAGACCAGGTCGCGATCCGGCGAGTCGATGCGCACGTAGAGGTCGGCGGTGTCTTCCTGGCCGGTTGGCGTGGTGAGCTTGTAGGTGAATTTATCCACCTGGCCAATCTCGTCCAGCGTCAGCCCGGCATGCGGGGTGTAGACGTACTTACCATCGGCAAACACGGTCAATGTGCCGTGGTCACCGTTGATTTTCGTCCCCGTTTGCCCAGGAATCACATAGACCCCGTTGACCAGCACACTGAGTACCGTCAGCGGCGAACCGAGGACATCCGGCCCGGACAAGCTGTCGGACAGCAGGTTGCCAGTCGCATTGCTCATTGCACCGGTCACGAACTCCGTGAGGGAGGTGGTAGTGAGCTTCTGCGCAATGTGCAGCGCACTCAGCGACAGCACGGCACCGGTCGTCCCGGTCACGCGATAGGTCCCGGCATCCAACCCTTGGAACGTGTGGTTCGCCTGGGTAGTGGTCTGCTGCGTGACCCATTCGTTACCGATGAACTTCTGCAGATTGACGGTCGTGCCTGGCAACAACGCAATGCCGGTGACGGTGACGTTGATCGCAAGCTCTGCGGTCGTGCCCGTGGCAACATTGATCTCGGCACCCGTACCCGTACTGCTGCCGAGCAGTGCCAGGTTGTAGCTCAGGGTCGCCAGGTCGGCCTGGGTGACCAGGTTGACGATGTCGATCTGTGCCGAACCCAGGTCATCATTGGCAACCGTGTTGATCACGCCGGGCGCAGATGGATCGGTAGCGCTCCAGTCCACGTTGACACTCGGGCTGTCGATACGCACATACAAGGTTGCCGAGGCCGAAGCACCGGCACCATTGACCAGGTGATACTCGAAGGCATCCACCTTGCCGATGCTGGCGACATCGCCGTTCGGGGTGTACTTGTACTCGCCGTTGGCGAAGATGGTCAGCTGACCATATTGGCCCTGCAGCACCGTGCCGGTGGTGGCGTCGGCATCGACGAATTCGCCGTTGACCTCGACCTGCACCTTCACTGGCCCGCCGGTTCCCGGTTCATCCGGTTTACCGCCAATGCCCGGGTCGGTGATGACGTTGCCGGTGACATCCGGCCCTGCTTCCCCGGTGAAGTCGGTGAGGCTGTCATTGGTGACGCTCAACTTGGCCGTGGCCCCTGCACCAACGCTGACCAGGTTGGGGTCGAGCTTGAGGGTAAAGCGATACTGCCCGGCTTCCAGGCCTTCGATTTTGGCGCTGGAGCTTTGTCCGAACAGCCCCAACAGGTCGAGCAAGCCCGAACCGTTGCTGCCTTGCTGCACCGGCAACCATCCACCGGCACCGTCGCTCACTTCCAGCGTGGCAGTGAAGCCACCGCCCAACAGCGAGACCAGGTCGGCCTGGGCAAACTGCAGGTTCAGCGTTCCGCTGGAACCCTCGGCAACCGAGAACTCCTGCTGCTTGGTGTGATCGCCCAGAATGATGCCGCCGACACCCAACAGGGTGAACACGCGCATATCGGCCAGGCCGGTGTTGGATGTTACGGGTTTGATGGTTACTTCGCCGGTGGCGAGGTCGTCGAAGGCTTCGAGGTCGGCGTCGGCGTCGGCGTCGGCATCGGCATCGGCATCGGCATCAGCATCAGCATCGGCGTCCGCATCAGCGTCGGCGTCCGCATCAGCATCAGCATCAGCATCAGCATCAGCGTCGGCATCCGCATCAGCGTCCGCATCGGCATCCGCATCGGCATCCGCATCCGCATCCGCATCAGCGTCAGCGTCAGCGTCAGCGTCCGCATCGGCATCGGCATCGGCATCAGCATCAGCATCAGCATCAGCATCAGCATCGGCATCGGCGTCCGTATCATCAATATCAACAGCGATCACAGAAGCCGGAACAGACTCGTTGCCTGCTGCATCGGTCAATGTGACAGCCAGTGTTTCGCCGTTAACCTGAAGCGGATCCAGGGTGACTTGAAAATTACCGTCGTCGCCGACCGTGCCAGTGCCGATCACGTTGCCATCGGCGTCTTTCACGGTAACGGTCGCGCGCGGTTCGCCCTTGCCGGTAACGGTGCTGCCATCTTCGCCAACCACCAGGTTGGTTGGGGCATCCGGGGCGATGGTGTCCCCCGCGATGACGATGCCTGGCAGGGATTCCTTGCCCGAGAAGTTGCGCAGGAACACGCGTAGCCGCTCGCCATTGATGTGCAGCGAGTTCAGTTGCACCAGGAATGTGCCGTCATCTGCCACTGTTCCGCTGCCGACCACTTCACCAGCATCGTTGAGGATGATGACTTTGTGGGCCGCGGCGCCTTCACCGCTGAGCGTGTCACCCACGTCACTGATTGCCAGGTTGCGCGGCGCAAGCGGTGTCTCAATATCGGCGACAACCAGCGCACCCGGAGCCGACTCATTGCCGGCAGCGTCTTTGAGCGTGATCGCCAGGCTTTCGCCTTCGGACGCAGGTGTGTCGAGCGAAACCTGGAAATTGCCATCCGCGCCGACGGTGCCCGTACCGATCACGTTGCCGCTGGCATCCTTGATACTCACGGCAGCGTTCGGTTCACCTTTACCGCTGACAGTTGCGCCATCGGCACTGATCACCAGGTTGGTCGGCGCATCCGGGGCGGTGCTGTCGCCAGCCACCACGGGGCTGGCGGACGATTCATTGCCGGCAGCATCCTTGAGGGTGACTTGCAGGGTTTCGCCATTGGTTTGCGCAGTTCCCAGGGTGACCTGGAAGTTGCCTTCAGCATCCACGGTGCCGGTGCCGAGGACCTCGCCATTGGCATCCTTGATGATCACGGTCGAATTAGGCTCGCCCTTACCGCTGACGGTTGTACCGTCTGCACTGACGGCCAAACCGTTCGGTGCGGCGGGGGCGGTTGTATCACCCGCTACCACAGACGCAGGTTGCGATTCCTGACCCGCTGCATCCTTGAGGACGACTTGCAGGGTTTCGCCATTGGTTTGCGGCTTGTCCAGGTTGACCTGGAAGTTGCCGTCGGTACCCACAGTGCCTGTGCCCAGTACGTTACCGGCGGCATCCTTGACGGTGACTGTGGTGCCAGGCTGACCTTTACCGCTGACCACCGTGCCCGCGCTGTTGACCGATAAACCGGTCGCAGCACCGGGTGCAGGAACTGGCGTTTGATGATGATGGCCACCACCACCGCCACCACCGCTCAATGCCGCGGCGGTACCGCCGACGGCGAGGATGCCCAAGCCCCACAGCACCCAGTCCGGCACCGCACTGTCAGCGGCAATGGCTGCCACACCCAGGTCGTCCAGGGTCGAGATTTCGGTGAAGTTGAAACCCGAATACGGCGTGGAATAGTTGCCGAGCAACAATGTTCCGTCGGCATTTTCCAGTACCAGTTGGTTAGCGGAGCCGTCGGCTCCCACCACAAAAAAGTTCTGAATGGTGATGGTTTCTCCAGACTTCAGAGTGACCACCAGGTTTTGGCCGGACTGTTGAAACGATTGAACGCTTTCTTGTCCGAACGGCAGTTTTACAATGCTGGTTCCCTTGAGGCTGGCGTTGCCAAAGGCATGCTCTGTCGCCGTCCCCGTTGCCTTGTCGACAATAGTTATGTTTTTCATCTCTCACCCGTTTTTTATATGGACACACGTATTTCAGCGCGAGCGAATGCCCACGACGGTAGTTACCGCCGAGCACGAAACTCTTTTTGCGTTTATATAGGACTGGTCAGGATTTACAGCGATCAACCGACGCCGGTTTCTTCACGACATTGCAGACCCACACGCGTGCGCTTGCAACACGCTGACACCGAATGAGGTGGCACATCCTTGGCGTCAGAATAAGCCTGCCCGGGCCTTGGGCTGGGCTGCATCGCAGCCCAGAGGTCGAGCAACCGGGAGAGGTGGCGGGCCAGGATGCGGGCTTTTTCAAGTTCCAGGGCGGCCTCGTTCGATGAGGCCGATAGCCCTGGGAAACCCGATGTACGCATCCATTCGCTAGCCATCTCTGACACACCTGCACAACTTTGAAAGTACAACGCTTCGGCGGAAGTTATCGAGACGCAGCAACCATGACCACGCTCGCAAAACCGATACTAGCGAGGCAATAGTCAACATCAAAGAGAAATGTAAACACGCAATAAACATGGGTATTTAATGAGGGAAGCCACGACAAACCGAACACACATAACCGAGAAATCAATTATAACGGCATGATAATCGAGCGCTCCATGGACACTCACCAAATGAATAACCCATGATCAAAAACATGATATTTCAGCGTCACACCTGAAACTTGTAAAAGTTTATTTCACAACTATAACAATGCAAAAAAACCTTATCCCTAGGCATTAGTCGATAAGTAATACCGCCCTCCCACAAACGTCGCGAAGGGGTTTATTCAAGCCAAAAAAAAACACCAGTAGTGAGCTGGTGCTGGAAGGTCTACGCAGTAAAAATCAGGGGCCCACAGTGAAGAAGGACAATCGCCCTACTTTGGTTTTCGATAGCTGTTGATGATCGCCGAGAAGTCCTTGCCCCCTTCCCCACGTTGGCTCATCGATTGATACAACTGCTGCGCCACTGCGCCGAGGATCACCGGCTGGTGTGCCTGGCGGGCCGCTTCAGTGGCCAGTCCCAGATCCTTGAGCATCAGTTCCGCACCAAACCCACCGGTATAACCCCGGGACGACGGCGCCGTCTCGATAATCCCGGGCCATGGGTTGTAGGTGTCCGAACTCCAGCAGCGCCCGGTGGAGCTGTTGATGATTCCCGCCAACACTTGGGTGTCGATGCCCAGCGCATCGCCCAGGGCCATGGCTTCGCTGACGCCGACCATCGTGATACCCAGCAGCAGGTTGTTGCAGATCTTGGCGATTTGCCCGGTGCCGACTTCGCCGCAATGGACGATGTTGCGGCCCATCTGCGCCAGCACCGGTTGCAGGGTGGCGAACAGTTCCGGGGTGGCGCCGACCATGAAGGTCAACGTCCCGGCCTGGGCACCGCCGGTGCCGCCGGACACTGGAGCATCCGCCATCACCACGCCTTGTTTCGCTGCCGCCGCCGCTACATCGCGGGCGGTCTGCGGGTCGATGGTGCTGCAATCCACCGCCGGCACGCCTTTGCCGATGCCGGCGAGCACGCCGTCTTCACCGAGCCACACACTGCGCACATGGGCCGCAGCCGGGAGCATGGTCACCACCAACTCGGCGCCTTCGGCTGCCGCGCGCGGTGAAGCGCTGATGGTGCCGCCCAGTTCCGCCAGTTCCTTGAGCACGGTCTGGTTCAGGTCGAACAGGTTCAGCGCATGGCCAGCCTTGATAAGGTTGCGCGCCATCGGCGCGCCCATGTTGCCCAGGCCGATAAATGCAATCTTCATGGTCGTCTCCTCGATCAGCGCAGGTTGATGGTGGTGTTGACGCCATCGTTGACGCTGTCGTCGTCGAACCAGCGGCTGGTGACGGTTTTGGTCTGGGTGTAGAACTGCACCACTTGCTTGCCGTACGGGCCCAGGTCGCCGAGTTTCGAACCACGGGAACCGGTGAAGCTGAAGAACGGAACCGGCACGGGGATCGGGATGTTGATGCCGACCTGGCCCACATCGATTTCGCTCTGGAATTTACGCGCTGCCGCGCCGCTCTGGGTGAACAGGCCGGTGCCGTTGCCGAACGGGTTGGCGTTGACCAGGGCGATGGCTTGGTCGAGGGTGTCGACTTCCAGCACCACCAGCACCGGGCCGAAGATTTCCTGGGTGTAGATCTGCATGTCGGTGGTCACGCCGGAGAACAAAGTCGGGCCGACGAAATTGCCGTCCTCGAAACCCGGCACCTTGATGCCGCGGCCATCCAGCTCCAGCTTGGCACCTTCTTTTACGCCGCTTTCGATCAGGTCGAGAATGCGTGCCTTGGCGCGCTTGGAGATTACCGGACCCACATCGGTACCGGCTTCGCTGCCGGCGTTCACCTTGAGCTTTTGCGCCAGGGCCTTGAGGTCCGGCAGCCATTGCTTGGCCGCGCCTACCAGCACCACCACGGAAGTTGCCATGCAACGCTGACCCGCCGCACCGAAACCGGCACCGACCAGGGCGTTCAGGGTTTGTTCGCGATTGGCATCCGGCAGCACCACGGCGTGGTTCTTGGCGCCCATCATGGATTGCACGCGCTTGCCGTGTTTACCGGCGAGGTCGTAGACGTGAGTCCCCACGGCGGTCGAACCGACGAAGGACACGGCCTTGATATCTTTGTGGGTGCACAGCGCATCCACCACGTCCTTGCCGCCGTGAACCACGTTCAGCACACCGGCTGGCACCCCGGCTTCCAGCGCCAGTTCAACCAGCAGCAGGGTCGACAGCGGGTCCTGTTCCGATGGCTTGAGTACGAACGTGTTACCGCAGGCAATGGCCATCGGGAACATCCACAGCGGAATCATCGCCGGGAAGTTGAACGGGGTGATGCCGGCGCACACGCCGATCGGCTGGCGCAGGGTGTAGGTATCCACACCGCCGGCGACGTTTTCAGCGAATTCGCCCATCTGCAGGGTGCCGATGGAGCACGCGTGCTCGACCACTTCCAGGCCACGGAAAATGTCGCCTTCAGCGTCGGCAATGGTCTTGCCCTGCTCGGCACTCAGGACCACGGCGATGCGCTTGGAGTGCTCGCGGATCAAGGCTTGCAGCTTGAGCATGATGCGCATGCGCGCACCGATCGGCGTCAGCTTCCAGGTCTGGAAGGCGCGATGGGCGGCGTCGATGGCAGCGTTGACTTCTTCAGGGGTGGAAAACGGTACGCGGGCCAGCACTTGCTGGGTAGCGGGGTTGACGATGTTTTGCCATTCGGTGGTCCTGGATTCGACCCACTCGCCGTTGATCAGCAGCTTGACCTGTTTTACGGAAATATCGGCAGATGCGTTCATGTGGTCTCCAATTCTTGTAGGTATGCAGAGAACCAAGGCGTTGAATCGCCTTGAGGATGAGGCGTTCGGACTGTTTTTGGAGTATAGATGTGCAAACTTCTAATAAGAACGCACATAAAAGCCGGTCCAATATGCAAAAAAACATCACGTCACTGGGCTCCCTGAACTGGGATGACCTGAAGTTTTTCCTCGAAGTCGCGCGTACCCGCAAGGCCAGCGTCGCTGCCAAGCGCCTGGCGGTGGACTACACCACGGTGTCACGGCGCATCAGCTCCCTTGAAGGATCGTTGGGCACTCTCCTGTTTGAAAAGTCCCGGACCAACGGCTTCGTATTGACCACCGAAGGCCAGCGCCTGCTGGGCTACGCCGAGTCCATCGAAAGCACGTTGCACATGGCCTGCGAACAGGTTTCCGGCTCCGGCGTGGCGCTGTCCGGCCACGTGCGCATGGGCTGTACCGAAGGGTTCGGCAGCTTCTTCGTTACCCCGCAACTGAGCCACTTCGTCGACACCTACCCGGCGATCTCGGTGGACATCCTGCCCCTGCCCCACTTCATCAGCCTGTCCAAGCGCGAGGCGGATATCGTCATCGCCCTGGAGCGACCGGAACACGGGCCGTACGTGTGCTGCAAGCTGTGCGACTACAAGCTGCAGCTGTACGCGACGCAGGAATACCTGGACCAGCACCCGCCCATCCGCCGGGCGGCGGACCTGGCCGAGCATCCGTTTATCAGCTACGTGGATGATTTAGCGTTCAGTTCAGAGCTGCTGTACCTGGCCAATGTAGTGCCCGGCGCCAGCGCCAGTTTGCGCAGCACCAGCGTGATTGCGCAGTATGTGGCGGCGCAGCAAGGGCGCTCGCTGGCGATCCTGCCGTGCTTTTTGGCGGCACAGGACCCGCGATTGCTGCCGGTGCTGGGCAAGGAGATCAATATCACGCGGCAGTTCTGGATGTACTGCCGCGAGGACTTGAGGAAGTTGAAACGGATCACCCTGCTGTGGGATTACATCCGTGAGGTGACCGAGCAGAATCAGCCGTTGTTGATGGGGGAAACGCGGGAGATGGTGTTTGCCGATTAAATAAAATGTGGGAGCCGGGCTTGCCCGCGATAGCAGTGTGTCAGTCACCCAATACATCAACTGATCCACCGCCATCGCGGGCAAGCCCGGCTCCCACATTGATTGCATTCCAACTCGAACTGCCCGAAAGCCAGACTAGTCCGCAATTACCACAATCGACACCCGGCGATTCTCGGTGCGCCCCGCCGCTGTCGCGTTGGACGCCACCGGCTCGCTGCTGCCCAGCCCGCGCAGTTGTACGTTTTCTTCTTTCATCCCAACGCCTGCCAACACGTGCGCAACGCTTTTGGCTCGGCGCAGGGACAGTTGCTGGTTGTAGGTTTCCTTGCCCGAGGCGTCGGTGTGGCCGTCGACCCGCACGCGCTCAATGCCCACGCCCAGCAGCGCCTTGCCGATGCGCTGGACGATCTCGGTGCTGGGGGCATTCAGACTTTCGACGTCGCTGCCAAACAGCACCTTGCCCGAGAGGCCGAAGGCCCAGCCTTCGTCAGTCAGTTCAAAACCCTGCTGTTTGAGCACGGCGATTTGCGCCGGTGTCAGGCCTTTGGGCGGCGGGGTCTGGCAGCCGCTCAGGGCGAGCAGAGCCACGAGCAAGGTGATGAATAAAAAGCGTGCGGTCGAGAACAAGGGATCAACTCCTGTGTTGAACGTCGGCGGCGGGGGACTCCGATTCCGCCGTTTGCTGGCCACCCTGGGAAAGCCGTTTGGCCTGGTACATCGCCGCATCGGCGGCGTTGAGCAGGTTACCGGGGGTGGCGCCATGATCGGGGTAGACGGCGATGCCGATACTGAGTGAGGTCAATACGTGGGCGTCGCCGGGCAGCGCAATGGGCGCGTCCATGCTGGCGATGATTTTTTCGGCAATGCGCTGGGCGTCCTCAAGTCGGTGCAGAGGCGACAGCAAGATGGCGAATTCATCGCCGCCCAGGCGTGCCACCAGGTCGTCTTCACGCAGTTGCGCACGAATGCGCGTAGCCACTGCCACCAATACCGCATCGCCGGCGGCGTGGCCGAAGTTGTCGTTGATGTCTTTAAAGCGGTCGCTGTCGAGGAACAAGACCGCTACTTTTTCATTGAGCTTGGCGGCGCTGCGCAGGGCGCGGATCAGCCGACCTTCGAAGAACGCACGGTTGGGCAGCCCGGTCAGGCTGTCGTGGCTGGCCTGGTGGGCGAGGGTTTCGTTTTCGCTTTGCAGGTGGGTCTGCCAGGCCTCCAGTTCGTCGAGCAGGGCATTGAAGTCATTGCCCAGGCTGTCGAGTTCGGCGATTTTCGCCGGCGGTACGCGTCGGTCAAAGGCCCGCTCGCTTCGGGCGGCGTGGGCCACCGAGGCCAGGCTGTGCAACGGCCCGGTGATGCCGCGTAACAAACGCCGCGCCAGGTACAGTGCAACCCAGGCGCTGAGGGCGGTGCACACCAGAATCCCGGCAAGGCCGCTGAGCAGGAAGCGCAACAGGCTGCCGCCGTGGCCGGTCAGGTGCACGCTGCCGATGACCTGGCCCTGGTGCAGGATCGGCTGGGTGATGGGCTGTTCGAGCAGGGCATGCGCCAACTGCAGCTCAATCATCGACAGCATCCCGGTTTCAGGGCGCTCCCAGTGGGCCAGTTGCTTGCCGTCGACGTTGAAGACTTCCGCCTCGGCCACTTCTTCCTCAGAGGCGATCACGCCCAACGCCTCGGTGGCCGCCGCGCTGTCGTTGAACACCACGGCCGCTTCCACGGTGTAGTTGATGGAGCGGGCGATCAGGTGCAGATTGTGGTCGGCATACACCCGCAGCGCGAGCACGCCGAGCAGGGTCAGGGAGATACTGGCCATGCTGACGGCCATCAGCGCCAGGCTCAGGTGCCCGCGCCCGATCACTGAACGCAAGGTAGGACGCACTGGCGCCTTATCGACACTCATGACCCCGGCGCTCGACGTCGGGACAGCTGCAGCACACTCGGATGAATGCGCACACCGCTACGGGCAACGGAATCCAGGTTGACCTCGAACGACACCTGTTCGTCGGCTACCCGCAGGCAGAACAGGCTGCCCACGGTGCATTGGTCGCCGCCTTCGCTGATGCTGAGCACTGGATGGCCGATCAATGCCGCGAACAGGCGGCTGCGCTCGTCGCTGGTCAATTGGCCGATGTACACGGCATCGCAGGCATTGGCGATGTCTGGATGGTCGGCCAGCAAACGCTGCACCACTACCGGACGGCCGGTAGCCTGGGTGGTGCCTTTGACCAGGTCATCGGTGTATTGGGTTGGCCCGACGATGCACAAACGCAATTGCGCGGGCTCTACCGGCCAGCGGGCGTAACTGAGAATTCCCAGGACCACTTGGGTGACGGCCTTGGCCCGCTGATCGGCCATGCCGGCAGGCGGCTGGGCAAAAACGAGGGGCGTGAACACGCACAGAAGCGCCAACAGCAGCATTCGTCTCCAGCTCAAACTTCGCTCTGTGGGCGAGACAGCCACGTTCATGCAGCGATTCTCTTTGATCTTCTCGGGATGATGCCGCAACGATAGCACAACGGCGGAAAACCCCCGAGGTGACACCCAGGAGGATTCCGACATTTTATTAAGAAAAATCACACATTTGGATCAGAAAATTTAGATGTCCCATCGGTCAGCTTCTTTGACGATCAAGTGCCCAGTTCCAGCATCAGCCCACTCAAGCGTTTCACCTTGCGGCTCACCGCCTCTTCGAATACGCCACCCCGGGGTTCGATCAGGCTGAACCAGTCCTTGGCGCGGGTGATGCCGGTGTAGATCAGCTCTTTGGTGAGCACCGGGTTCAAGGCGTCCGGCAAAATCAGTGCGGTGTGGGTGAATTCAGAGCCCTGAGATTTGTGCACCGTCATCGCGTAGACGGTTTCGACGTCGTTGAGCCGGCTGGGCAACACAAACCGTACGCCGCCCTGGCCATCGTTGCGCGGGAACGCGACGCGCAGAACCTGCGGCCCGCCGTCGCTTTCGGGCAGCTTGAGGGCGATACCGATATCGCCGTTCATCAGGCCCAGGCCGTAATCGTTGCGAGTCATCAACACCGGGCGCCCTTCGTACCATTGCTGGTCGCTGTCGATCAGCCGAGCCTTGAGCAGCGCGGCGGTGATGCGCAGGTTCAAGCCCTCCACGCCCCATGGGCCCTTGCGTACGGCGCAGAGCAGCTGGAAAGCGTCGAAGGCTTTCAGCAGCTTTTGCGCCCAGAGCGTCCAGGCCTCGTCATCCCGTGGCGTCTCCAGGGACGGACGCGCGGTCTGCAGCAGTTTCAGGTAATGGCGATAACCGTGGGCACCGTCGCCATGGCCGTCCAGCACCAGGCGCTCCAGGGCATGGTCGTGCTCGCCCTTGAGGCTGACGCAAAACAGGTCGGCATGGCTGCGGGCAGCCAGCAGTTTGCGGGCCTGATCAGGGTTTTGCTGGTTGACCCAGCGGGCCAGTTGGCCAATGCCGCTGCCTTCGCCGAAACGCCGCGAGTAACGCAGCATCACCACTTGTTGCGCCAAGGGGTGGCTACCGTCGAGGTCTTCCTGCAGGCCGCTGGCGCCGAGGTCTTCGCCGCTGACCTGTTGCAGCCACTGGCGGGTTTGCGGGCTGTAGAAACCGACTTCGGCGTCGCGGCACAAATCCCCCAGCACCGCCCCGGCTTCAACCGAGGCCAACTGGTCCTTGTCACCCAGCAGCACCAGGCGAGCATGGGGTGGCAAGGCGTCCAGCAGGTTGGCCATCATTTCCAGGTCGATCATCGAGGCTTCGTCCACTACCAGCACATCCAGGGGCAACGGATTGCCGATGTGATGCCGGAAGTGTCGGGTGCCGGGACGGCTGCCGAGCAAACGGTGAACGGTGGTGACCTGGGTTGGGATTTTTTCCTTCACCGCATCAGGCACTTTCAGCGACAGCACTTGCTGGCTGATGGACTCGGTCAAGCGCGCGGCCGCCTTGCCGGTGGGCGCCGCCAGACGGATGCGCAACGCGCTGCCCGCTTCCACGGCGGGGGCCTGCAACAGCGCAAGCAAACGCACCACCGTGGTGGTCTTGCCGGTACCCGGCCCGCCGGTGACGATGCTGAATGCACCGCGGGTGGCCAAGGCGCAGGCGAGTTTTTGCCAGTCGACCACACCGTCTGGCGGGGCCTGGTCGAACAGGCGATTCAGGCGTTCGGGCAGATCGGCGGCAACGCTTTCCCGGGTGGCGAGTCGCAGGCGCAAAGCGCTGTCGATGCGCCGTTCGTAGGTCCAGTAGCGGCGCAAGTACAGGCGCTTGCCCGACAGCACCAGTGGCCGGCTTTGCGCCTCCTCGCTGCCGTCGACGGCCAGTGCCACCAGACGGCTGGCGGCCAGGGCATGGCACCAATGGGCGCCGTCCAGGCCGTCGAGCAACTGTGATGGCAGCAGCATGACGCCGGTTTGCACATCGCCTTCGGGTGGCAGCGACAGAGCGAAATCCGGGGCCTTGAGGGTTTCGAACAGGTCCAGGCATACATGGCCATGGCCCAGTTGGTGGCTGGTCAGGGCCGCGGCCAGCAGGACTAAAGGGTCAGCCTGCGGATCGAGTTCGTGGAGGAAGCCGACAAAGGCCTTGTCCAGCGCGCGCAACCAGCCGCGCTGCACCCAGAGATCGAGCAGTTGCACCAGGTCGGCGGCGCGGCTGAGGGGCGTCAGCTCCTTAAGCGGTAACGGCGACAGGCTCATAGCAGCTCTCCTTGTTCCCAGGCGGGCTCGGCCTTGGGTGGTAGCGGTTTGCCCTGGAACAGCAGGTCCAGGCTTTCGATCAATTCCCGGGGCGGTCGGGTGAAATACGCGCCCTGGCTCGCGGAATGGGTGCCCCGCAGGAACAGGTACAACGCGCCGCCGACGTGACGGTCGTAGTCGTAATCCGGCAGCCGCGCCTTCAGCTGGCGATGCAGGGCCAGCAGGTAAAGTACGTATTGCAGGTCGTAACGATGGTCGAGGATCGACAGTTCCATGGCCTGCTGCGTGTAGGCCGAATCATCGGGACCAAGCCAATTGGATTTGTAGTCGGCCACGTAGTAGCGGCCTTCGTGTTCAAAGGTCAGGTCGATAAAACCCTTGAACATGCCGTTGAGCAGCACCGGTTCGGCGGCCACGCGGGATACGCCATTGTGAGTGTGCTGGCACACCAGTTTGTCGAGTGCGAGGACGTCGACCTTGTGGCTGGCAAACCAGAACTCCATTTCGATCTGGTACTGCCGCAACTCGCTAAGGGCCACCTGCCCGTTGCCCAGCGGCAACCGGGCTTGCAACAGATGCCCGAGCCAACCGCCGAGTGTGCCGATCCAGCCTTCCCAGCCGCGTCGGTTGCAGCGGCGGGCGACCGCATCTTCGATGGCCTCCGGGGTAACATTGAAGCCTTCGCCGCCCGCCCATTCCAGCAGGCCATGGAGAAAGGTGCCGGGATTCGGCCCGCGTGGGAAACGGTGAATATCGCCACCGGAAGCCGGCACTTCGCGTGGGGCATCCGGGTCGAGGCGTTCGTCATCGAACAGCTTCTGCGCTTGTGGGCTTTCCGGCGCTTCGAGGCTCGCCGCACTCATGCTCTCGCCGATACGCAGCGCACTGTAGGAAGCGATCCACCAGTTTTCTGCCGCCTTGCGCTTGGGCAGCAGCGGCGCGAGCAAGGTGGCTTCGTTACGCGGCGGGTGGAATACGACCGCATCGGCCTCGGGCATTTCTGCGTAATGCAGTGCCGGGCAACCTTCCTGCAGGTCAAGCAACCAGCGGGCCAGGCCGCCGGACTCGCCAAGTGCGGCGCCGCCGCCGAGCAAGTAGCCCAGGGCCGACAGGTGCAGCACCGAGCTGTTGTTATTGCCACGCTTGAGGTCGGCGATGCCCAGCCAGCAGGCGTGTTTGGCGCGGGTCAGCGCCACGTAAAACAGACGCAAGTCTTCGGCCAGGCGCTCATCGTCGGCTTGGGCGATCAACTCGGCGGTGGGCCTGAGGCTGACCTGGGATTTGCCGTTTGCGTCGTGGTAATGCAACGGCAGGCGGCTGCCATCAACCGGTTTTGCCGAGCAAATGAACGGCAGGAAAACCAGGTCGTATTCCAGCCCCTTGGATTTGTGGATCGTTACCACTTTGACCAGTTGTTCATCACTTTCCAGGCGCAGGATCTGCTCTTCACCGGCCTGGCCGGAAAGCGCGAGATGTTCGGCCAGATGGCGAATCAGCGCTTGTTCACCGTCCAGCTCTGCGGCCGCCTGTTGCAGCAATTCCGAGAGGTGCAACAGGTTGGTCAATACCCGCTCGCCATCGCTGCGGGTGATCAGGGTTTGCGGCAATTTGAAGTCGTGCAACAGGCGCCGCAGCATCGGCAGCACGCCTTGGGTGCGCCAGATCGTACGGTAATCGCGGAACTGCATTACGCGTTGTTCCCACGCCAGTTCGTCCTGGTTCAAACGCTCCAGTTCGGGCAGCGACAGGTTCAAGGTGACGCAAGCCAGGGCGGCGCGCAGTGGGCGCTCGACGTCCGGCTCGGCACAGGCCTTGAGCCAGGCCAGCAGGTCGTGGGCTTCCTGGGCGGCGAACACGGAATCCTTGTCGGAAAGGTAAACACTGCGCACGCCTCGGGCAGCCAGTTCACCGCGCACGGCCTGGGCTTCCTTGCCGTCGCGCACGAGGATGGCGATGTCTGACGGCAGCACGCCTTTGAAGCTAGCGTCTTTGCCGAGGAATCCGGCGGTTCCCTGCTGGCCGCCATTGAGTAACGCGACGATTTGACTGGCGCAGGACGCGGCCAACTGTTGGCGGTAGAGCACGCCGGAGATCGGCTGGTCGGTGGGTAGATGCCAGAGATTCAGCGCAGGCAACGTCTGACCGTTGACCTGCAGTTGTTCCTTACGGCCTTGGGACAATACCGACTGGAACGGCACCGGATTCGTACCGTCGGGTTCACGGAACAGGAACGCTCCACGGCCTTTTTCTGCGCGCTGGAATACGTGGTTTACCGCCTCGACCATGGCGTGGCTCGAACGGAAGTTGGTGCCCAGGGTGTGATGGCGGCCGGTGGTGGACTGGCGCGCGCGCAGGTAGGTGTAGATGTCGGCGCCACGGAAGGCGTAGATCGCCTGCTTTGGGTCGCCGATCAGGAACAGGCCGCTGTCGAGGTGGTTTTCTTCGATGCGGTAGATGCTGTCGAAGATGCTGTATTGCACCGGGTCGGTGTCCTGGAACTCGTCGATCAGGGCGACCGGGAATTGCTCGCGGATCACGCTGGCCAAACGCTCGCCGCCGTCGGCTTGCAGGGCGGCGTTGAGGCGGATCAGCATGTCGTCGAAGCCCATTTCGGCGCGCCGGCGCTTTTCTTCTTCGAAGCGTTTCCCCACCCAGCCGGCGGCGTGTTGCAGTACAGCAGCATCGGGCGTTGGCAGGGCGTCGAGGCTGGCCTTGAGACTGGCCATGGCGTCGATACCCGGATGGCGGGGTGGTTCGCCTTTCCAGGCTTCGGCCATGCCGTCGGGGGTCAGGCGGGTGAAACCGGTGCCGATGTCCAGTTGTTCGAGAGACTCGTCAGCTGCCCAGGCGCTGATTTTTTCGAACCAGGGTTCGAAGTAACGGGCTTGCATCTTGCGACCATCGACGGTCTTGGCGGCGACGGCCTGCAGGCAAATGTTGCGCAATTCTTCTGCCCATTGTTGCCAGGGCGCCTTGAGCGCGACGAGGGCTTGGCGGCGCTCTTGCAGGCATTCGTTGATCAGCTCGGCGGGGTCACGCGTTTCATCCGTGGGCCGCTCGCTGCCGAACAGCGCGCGTACCCGTGGCATCAGGGCCGCCGGGCCGCCCCAATTGTTGCGCACCCAGTTCAGCGCATCGTCGTGCATCGGGTAGCAGAACAGCCTCCAGTAGTCGCGCAGCACTTCGCCGAGCAGGTCGCTGTGGTCGGTCTCCAGGGTCTGGGTGAACAGGCTCCCGCTGTCGAAGGCGTGCTCGCGCAGCATGCGCTGGCACCAGCTGTGAATGGTCGAGACGGCGGCTTCATCCATCCACTGGGCGGCGATGTCCAGGCGATTGCCACAGCCGGGCCATTGTTCGGGGCTGTATTGGTCGCGCAGTTCGGCGATCAACGCGTCGGGTTCTTCGATTTCTTCGCGGAAAAAACGCGCGGCTTCTGCCAGGCGGATTCGGATGCGTTCACGCAGCTCTTTGGTGGCGGCATCAGTAAAGGTCACGACGAGAATTTGCGGCGGCAGCAACTCGCGGCCGAAGCCCGATTCGTCCCCTCCGTGGCCGAGTACCAGACGCAGGTAGAGCGCTGAGATGGTAAATGTCTTGCCTGTGCCGGCACTGGCTTCGATCAGTTGGCTGCCCTTGAGCGGGAAGGCCAGGGCCAGGGGTTTTGTACCGCTCATGCGCTGGCCTCCGCGCTGGTGAGTGATCGCCAGGGAGCGTTGATCAACGGTCGATAGAGGGTTTCGCACCAGCCTTCGAACTCTTCGCTGGCCATCAAGGTGGCGTAGTCGGGGAACTGTCGGATGAGCGCAGGGCTTTCACGGCGCTCGCCGTCGCTGGTTTGGCCGTCGCCTTCGTAGGCTTTGCTGGCGGCGGCTTGCGCTTTGGCCGGGTCGGTTTGACCGAGCCAGGCGAATGCGGTTTTAACGGCGACCGGCAGTGGTTCGCTCATGCCGGTTTTCCAGGCGAGCAGCAGGTTGCCGAGGAGCTCCCGGGCTGTGGCTTGCTCAAGTGGGGCCAATAGCAGTGTGTCGTCGCTGGCGACCAGGCCGGTACTTAACGGAAGACCGCAGGCGCAGGCCACCAGGTGGTTGACCCATGGGCGAATCAGGCGATGCCACTTACGGGTCTTGATCGAGCCGATGCTGTTGGGGATGGCGGTGACGCTTAGAAAGCCGCCATCGCTGCGTTGATGCAGGCCACTGATCCAACCTTCCAGCTGGATGCCTTGATGCTCAAAACTGATCGGTTCGGCGCTGGTGTGCGGAGTGGGCCAGAGTGCCAGGAGTTGCTGGTAACGCTGCAACAGGTCGGGCAGAGGCTCGATCAGTTCTTTGCGCAGGCATTCGCCGAAACCAACCATCGGCAACAAGCCACTGCCTTGCAGACGCAGGGCCTGGGCGTTGAGGGCTTCGTCGAGGTTGTCGGGGCGGGTGAGTGCCGCCGTGAGCAAACTGTCGCTCAGGTTATAGCGCTGCAGTGCATCGAGGACGAAGGGTTCTTCATCTTCCAGCGGGACTTCGGCGGCTTCGAAAAATACTTTCAGGCGCTGGCTGAAAAAGTGTTTGACCGGGTTGCGCAGGAAGTCTTGCAGTTGGCCAAGGCTCAGCGGTTCTTCCTGGGTGTAGGGTGCGAGGCTGCCGGTATCGGGCAGGCTGTCCGGGATTGCGTGGAGCAACTGCCATTCGCGGGCGTAGCTGAACAGCTCGTCACCTTCATGGAAGTAGCGGGCGCTGAAGGGCTGGAGCGGGTGTTCCTGGGTGGTGGCTTCCAGGAGTGGTTCGCCACTGGTGGTGTGCCAGCCGCTGGCAATGTGGTCGCGCAACTGCCCGATCAGGACCGATGCCGGGCGGTCACTGTTGTCGCGGATACTGCGGCCGACCCAACTGATGTAGAGCTGGTCGCGGGCGGAGAGCAGGGCTTCGAGCAACAGGTAGCGGTCGTCTTCGCGACGTGACCGATCGCCTGGGCGGTAGTCGCTGCCCATCAGGTCAAAGTCCAGCGGCGGTTGTGCGCGTGGGTAGTCGCCATCGTTCATGCCAAGTAGGCAAACCAGCTTGAATGGGATCGCGCGCATGGGCATCAAGGTACAAAAATTGACAGCTCCCGCGAGGAAGCGCTGGGACAGCCGGCCTTGGTCGAGGCCTGCCAGCCAGGCCTCGCGGACTACGGTCAGGGGTAATTCGTCATGCAGTCCGACGGACTCGCAGGTCTCCAGCCAGGTTTCTCTCAGTTGCTCGAGTTGACCCAACAGGTAGTCGTCGTGCTCGTTGCTCGGGAGGAAGAACAACTGCATCAGGTTTTGCAGGCGCTCGCCCCACTCTGTCGGCGCGGCAGGTTGCGAAAGTGCCTGGTGGGCATCGTGCAGCGCATCGAGCAGTGCGACTAGCGGGCCGATCAAGGCCGCATCGAGGCCGCCGATTTCATCGTACGGCTCGATGCCATCGCAGGCAGAGCCCGTACCAACGGCGTAGCCCAGGAGCATGCGACGCAGGCCGAACCGCCAGCTGTTTTGCTCCAGCTCCTGGGGCAAGCCGAGGCCGGCGCGTTGTTCGGCGTTGAGGCCCCAACGGATACCGGCGCCTTCGATCCAGCGGTGCAGGGTCGGCAGGTCGCGTTCCTTGATGGCGAAGCGTTCCCGCAGGGCCGGGACGTCGAGCAGGTCGAGGATTTCGCTGACCGGAAAGCGGCTGTCCGGGAGCTTGAGCAAGTGCTCGACGGCGATCAGTAACGGATCGCGACCGCGCTGGCCCTGGTCCGTAAGCGTGAACGGAATGAAGCGTAGGTCGCTTCTTTCAAGCTGGCCGAATACGGCGCGAATATGCGGCGCGTAGCTGTCGACGTCGGGGACCATGACGATGATGTCCCGTGGGCGCAGCGTGGGGTCGGCGCTGAAGCGCTGCAGTAACTGGTCGTGAAGAACTTCAACTTCGCGTTGGGCACTGTGGGCGATGTGGAAGCGAATGGAAGTGTCGCGCGCCAGGTCGACGCTTGGCCAGAGTTCACGGGTTTCGTTGAGGGGGCGCAGTTCGAGGATGTCGTCCTGGAGTTGGTTGAGCAAGGTGGTGGGCTCGCTCTCGCTGAACAGGTCGATACGACCGTCACGGAATGCCGAGCGGTAACTGTTGGGGTCGTCGTAGCTGTCCAACAGGTTGATGTAGTCGCGACCTTGCTTACCCCAGGCAGCGAGCAGCGGGTGGGCGTGCTGATGCAGGGTTTGCGGGTCGATGGTGACCGGCATTCCGGCCTTGCGTGCCTGGCGCTTGTATTCGTTTCGGAGCAGGTCTTTGTCGGCGACGATGTCGGACCAGTGATGGCGACAAGGGTTGTGCACACACAGCAGCACCTGGCTGAAACGGGCGAGGCCGGCAAGGGCTTCCAGCGCTTGGGCTGGCAAGGAGGAAATGCCGAAGACGATCACGCGGGAGGGCAGGCCTATCGGTGCCTGCTCCAGGCTATTGATGCGCTCGATAAAGCGTTGGTGAACTCCGGCGCGGCTTTGAGCCATGCCCTCCTCTCCTACGTCCAACAGCAGGGCGCGCCATAGTTCGGCTTGCCAGCAGTTGGCCGGGCTCAAGGGTTTGGATTCGCCACGGCCATTGCGCAGTTGATGGCGACCGGCAGCCCAATCTTCCAGCCAGTCGGCACGGTAGACCTGGTATTGGTCGAACAGGTCGGCGAGGCGTTCCGCGAGTTGGTAGCGTTTGCGCAGATCCGTATCGTGGGTCAGGAAGCGTTGCAGGGGTTCGAAATGGGGCTGATCGATCAGCTCCGGCAACAGGCGCATGAGACGCCAGGTCAGTGGGGCTTTATCCAGCAGGGACTTGGGCGGGATTTCGTCTTTGCCCAGGACCATGCGATAGAGCTGCCACATGAAGCTGCCGGGAAGCTGCACATCAATAGCGGCAGCGATGCCGCAACCGCCCATGTCGTCGTCTTCAGGGTCTTCAGCCAGCGCCAGTTTCAGCCACTGGGCAATACCGTTGCTTTGTACCAGGGCGATTTCGTTTTCCAGGGGAGCCAGCGGGTAACGGCGCATCCAGCTGACAACCAGGCTGCGCAGCTCATCCAGGCGGTTGCCGTGAACCACCATGAATCCAGCACTGAGGGACGTCGCATCCGGCATAACGGCTTCCTTGGGAAAAGCAAAATCGAGGGATGGACTTTAGCATTGAAGACAATCGTAGGCTGCAAGTGAGGAACACTTGGAGACGCTCGCCATACTTTCCGACCGC